>WQVT01000462.1 GCA_009785715.1 Acidimicrobiaceae bacterium
GCCCGGCCCGGATGCTCCTGGACTGCCGAGCGGGTCCTGAGCGACCTCGAGGCGACGCTCGACTATCACGGCCTCGAAGAGGTCACCCTGATCGGCCACTCCTTCGGTGGTGCGCTGGAACTGAATCTCGCCGCTCGACATCCCGGGCGTGTGAGCGAGTTGGTGTTCGTCGACACGCTGGCGATGTCCCACGAGTGGAGCCTGGCCGTCGAAGCCCTCCACCCGGTGCACCTCCTGTGGATGGCAACCCCCCGCGCAGCAATCGACTTCGGTGTCTCGGCACTCCATCACCCCCTCTGCCTCGCGAGGGCCGGTTGGTGGGGGTTCCGCAGCGATCGGCACGCACAGGTCCGTCAGGTCGCCGCCGGCGACATCCCGCGCCACGTCCTGTGGGCGGACCGGGACAGCCTGCTGTCACGAGCAGACGGCACCGCGTTCGCCGAAGACCTTGGTGCTGACTTCACGGTGGTCCATGGACGCAACCACCACCCGGTGGATCACGACTGGATCTACCGTCATCCGTCTCTCCTGCTCCATCACCTAGAGCGGTTGAGAGTTCGGGCAGTCATGACCGTCTCCTGAGGAGGCCGATGCGTCGAGCGGGTGCGGAACGATCAATTTCGCCCCTCCCGCCGGCGCCGAAGCGGTGCTAGCTTCTCAGGACCACCCGACTCCGCCGGAGTCGAGTAGGAGACGGTCCCTTCCCGGCCCGGTGGCAGCCCCGTCAGGGGCAATGCGGCCGTGTCTACCGTTCTCCACACGATGTGGACGGCCTTGTGGATAATTACGGCGGAAGCGGAAGAGGAACGATTCACGGTGACCGACGCAGCAGAATTGTGGGGTAGCTGCGCAGAACGCCTGCGGGTCCTGGTCGGGCAGGCGACGTGGCTGACCTGGTTTGATCAGGTCAAACCGGTGGAACTCGACGATCGGTTGCTGTGGCTGACCGCGCCCAACACGCTCGTTCGGGATCGACTCGAGGATCGCTACCTGGGAACGATCCAGGAGCTCGCAAGCGAGCTCGCCAACCGTTCGTTGGTGATCAACCTCTCGGTGGAGGCAGCGCTGGAGGCCCGGGAGCCCGAGCTGATCCGAACGGGAGCCATCGGCGACCCGACGGGTCTCAGCGGCTATGCGAACTCCGAATCCGGACTCGCCGGCGGGGCGGATTCGCCTGCCCTGGAGGGCAATCCTCACCTGGTGCCAGCCGACCGTCCGGCTGAATCCGAGCCCATGGGTAGTACCACGAGTAGTGGTCATCGACACGAAGCCGTCCAGCTCAATCCGCGCTATACGTTCGAGGCGTTCGTGATCGGGGCGTCAAACCGCTTCGCCCACGCCGCCGCCCAACGGGTGGCGGAGACGCCGGCCTCTTCGTACAACCCGTTGTTCATCCACGGTGACTCCGGACTCGGCAAGACCCACCTGTTGCACGCCATCGGGCACTACGTGGCGGTCAACTTCCCGTCGCTGACCATCCGCTACGTCTCGACCGAGACCTTCCTGAACGACTTCGTGGATGCCATCCGCACGAACGGCCAGCCCGCGTTCAAGCGCCGCTACCGGGGTTGCGACGTCCTGCTCGTGGACGACATCCAGTTCATTGAACGCAAGGAAGCCCTGCAAGAGGAGTTTTTCCACACGTTCAACGCACTCTACGAGAGCTCCAAGCAAATCGTGCTGTCGTCTGATCGCCATCCGCGTTCAATCGCCACGCTCGAGGACCGGCTCCGCAGCCGATTCGAGTGGGGCCTGATCACCGACATCCAGCCACCGGAGCTCGAGACCCGCCTCGCCATTCTGCGGAAGAAAGCCGAGGGAGAACGGACCCTCATCCCTCCCGACGTCCTCGAGCTGATCGCCACCCATGTCCGCGACAACATCCGCGAACTGGAGGGGGCCCTGATCCGGGTTTCGGCCTTCGCCAGCCTGAACAAGGAGCCATTGACCCTCGAGATGGCCGAGACCGTGCTCTCCGACATCCTCGACGTCAACCGGCCGCAGCAAATCACCGCCCGGGTGATCCTCCAATCCACCGCCGAGATGTTCGGATTCACGATCGACGAGCTGTGTGGTTCGAACCGTCGCCGGCCGCTCGTCAACGCCCGACAGATCGGCATGTACGTCTTCCGGGAGCTCACCGACTACAGCTATCCGGCGATCGGCCGGGAGTTCGGCAACCGCGACCACACCACGGTCATCCACGCCGTTGACAAGATCTCCGGACTGATCTCCGAGCGGCGCCAGGTGTACGAACAGGTGACGGAGCTGATCCTCCGTATCAAGGGCGGGAACTGACGTGGGTCGGTCGCAGGGGACGAGTGTCGGGAGCAGATGTGTCGGGATGATGTGATTTCAGGGGACCCACGATCACACGACCACAGGGTCGCCGGTGACGGTCACCCTCCTGTGCGATCCTGGGGACAGCGCCGGCGTACCCGCATCGTGCCCGAACAGCCGGAACGCTCTCTTGTCCACAGTCCACAGCCCCTACTACCGCTGTGACCTAAAGACAGTTAGATAGAAGAGAAGAGGTAGGAGCACAGCGGTGAAGCTGCGATGCGAGCGGGATGTGTTGGTCGATGCCCTGTCCACGGCTGGCCGGGCGGTGGCGAGCCGGGGCGGAACCATGCCCGTGTTGTCCGGGATTCGTATCGAGGTCAAGGGTGACGAACTCCTCGTCAGCGGGACCGACCTCGATCTGACCATCTCGGTGCGTGCCACCGCCGCCGGCGGGGCCGACGGGGTGGCGGTCGCGCCGGGGCGCCTCCTGACCGACATCGTTCGGGCTGTCGAGCCCGGGGCGGTGTCCCTCGACGCCGATGACGAGGAGCTCCGGATCACCGCCGGCCGCTCGCAGTTCAGCGTCCGGACCCATCCTGCGGGCGACTTTCCCCGGCTGCCGGTCCCGACCGGGGAGAAGGTCGTCCTGGCATCGGAGGGGCTGTCGGAGGCGCTGCGCCAGGTGGTCCGGGCCGCCTCGTCCGAGGAGTCGCGCCCGATCCTGACCGGCGTGCTGCTGGCGGCCGAGGGCGATGGTCTGCGGTTGGTGTCGACCGATTCGTACCGGCTCGCCGTGCGGGATCTTCGAGGTGCGGGGGTCTTCGAAGAGGGGCAAAAGGTATTGGTGCCGTCACGAGCCCTTGCCGAACTCCAAC
>WQVT01000463.1 GCA_009785715.1 Acidimicrobiaceae bacterium
ACGAACCCACGCTCACCGACGTCATGGTCGAGCTTCGAGCCAACCGGGACGAGTCCCGGGTGTTACGGGCCGAGTCCCAGGCGTTGATCGCCGAGTCCCGGGCCCTCGCCGCCGAGGTGCGCGCCCACGGCGCAGAGGTGCAGGCGTACCGCGCCGAGGTGCAGGCGTACCGCGCCGAGGCGCAGGCCTACCGGGTCGAGGCCAATGCCAGGTTCACGAGCATCGACGACTCCCTCCAGAGCCTCTACCAACTCTTCGCCGACCATCAGCACCCGGACGGGAACGAGGACCCGTAGGCAGCGCGTCCACCATCCCCGATCGCGGGATTAGGGGCAGATAGCATCCAGAGACGCCGCCTCGGTGGTGGCAACGGCGCCAGCGGAGGTGCATGGATTGCGCATGAGGGCACCGGTAGCCTTCCTATGTCTCCGATCCCTCGCCGGGAGGCCCGCATGGCTGACAACCCTCTCACCGGAGTGTTCGGTCGAGATATGGCCGTGGATCTGGGCACCGCGAACACGCTCGTATACGTGCAGGGCCGGGGGATCGTTCTGAACGAGCCTTCCGTGGTCGCCGTCAATATGAAGGACAACCGTCCCGTCGCCGTGGGCATCGAGGCGAAGCGGATGATGGGGCGGACCCCGGGCCACATCAAGGCGATCCGCCCTTTGCGCGACGGGGTCATCGCCGATTTCGACATCTGCGAGAAAATGCTCGCCTATTTCATCCGGCGGGTACATGGAACCCGACGGTTTTCCAAACCCCGCATCGTGATCGCCGTCCCCTCCGGTATCACCGGTGTCGAGCAACGTGCCGTGCAGGACGCCGCGGAATCCGCCGGCGCCCGCAAGCCCGCATACATCATCGAAGAGCCGATGGCGGCGGCCATTGGCGTCGGGCTGCCGGTGCACGAGCCGACCGGGAACATGGTGGTCGACATCGGCGGAGGCACGACCGAGGTCGCGGTGATCTCCCTCGGGGGGATCGTGACCAGCCAGTCGGTCCGGGTGGGCGGGGACGAGCTCGACGCCTCGATCATCCAGTTCGTGAAGAAGGAGTACAGCCTGGCGCTCGGCGAGCGGACCGCCGAGGAGATCAAGATGGCCCTCGGCTCGGCCTGCCCCCTCGAGGAGGAGATGCACGCCGAGGTCCGCGGGCGCGACCTGGTCAGCGGGCTCCCGAAGACGATCGTCACCACGACCGAGGAGATCCGGGCGGCGATCGAGGAGCCGGTGTCCTCGATCATCGACGCCGTCAAGGTGACGCTCGACCAGACACCCCCCGAGCTGGCCGCCGACATCATGGAGCAGGGCATGGTGCTGACCGGTGGCGGCGCGCTCCTGCACGGCCTCGACGTCCGGCTCGCGACGGAGACGGGGATGCCGATCATCGTCGCCGACAACCCCCTGCATTCGGTCGCCATCGGCAGCGGGCGCTGTCTCGAGGACATCG
The DNA here is from genome assembly GCA_009785715.1 of Acidimicrobiaceae bacterium. Taxonomy (GTDB): domain Bacteria; phylum Actinomycetota; class Acidimicrobiia; order Acidimicrobiales; family Palsa-688; genus WQVT01. Next base: position 1,453 of record WQVT01000463.1, read on the forward strand.
ATGTGCTGAAGAGCGTGCTGATGTCCTCGACGCGCTGAGAGGGCAAAGAGGGTGGCCGCCATCCGGCGCCCCGCCCGGGCGCGCTACGTCCTGGCGGTGCTGGTGCTCGTCTCGGTCACGTTGATCACCCTCGACCAGCGGGGCGGCGGCAAGGCCATCACGACGTTGCGCGACGACGCGCACACCGTCACGAGCCCGATCCAGGGCGCGATCCACGACGCGCTGCGCCCGGTCGGCAACTTCCTGACCGGAGCGGCGAACTACGGGACGCTCGAGAAGGAGAACGAGCGGCTCCGCCAGCAGGTGGCGAACATGCAGAACCAGAGCCTCGCGGCCTCGGCCGAGCAGGCCGAGGCACAGCGGGTGCTGGCGCAGGCCCACCTCCCCTTCGTGGGCAGCATCCCGACGATCACGGCGCAGGTGGTCAACAGCGACGCGTCGAACTTCGAGAGCAGCGTGACGATCGACAAGGGGACGAGCGACGGGGTCGCGCTCGGCCAGCCGGTCGTAGCCACGGGCGGGCTGGTGGGAACCATCGTCGGGGTGACGCGCCACAGCGCGGTGCTGCGCCTGCTCACGGACCCGAACTTCGTGGTCGGCGTCCAGCTGGGCCCGGTGGTCGGCTCGGCCAAGGGCACCGGCATCGGCGGGCCGATGCAGGTCACCTTCGACCAGCCGATCCAGCCCGCGCTCTCGGGCACCCAGCCCAAGTTCAGCCTTGCCAAGGGCAACGTCGTGGTGACGAGCGGGCTCCAGGGCGAGGCGTTTCCCTCCGGCATCCCGGTGGCGCGCGTCGCATCCGTTGCCCACTCCCCGAACGCGCCGGCCCCGACGGTGACCCTGACCCCGGTCGTCAACGTGTCGGAGCTCGACATCGTGTCCGTGGAGATCTGGTCCCCCCAAAGTGCGTCCACGCCGGGCGGGAACGGCTGAGGCGGCCGGGTTGACCCCTCGCACGCTGGGCCAGCTGAGGGTGGTCGCCCTCGTGCTGGTGGGCATCGTCATCCAGACCACGCTCGGCGCGGACCTGCGGGTGCAGGGCGTGGCCCCGGATCTGATGCTGATGCTGGCGATCTGCGCCGGCCTGTACGGAGGCGCCCATCAGGGGGTGCTCGTCGGGTTCGCCTGCGGCCTCCTCTCCGACCTGTTCCTGACGAACACCCCCTTCGGGCTCACGGCGCTCACGTTCTGCCTCGTCGGCTACCTGGTCGGGACGCTGCGGGCGACCCTCCTGCCCGACGGGTGGCCGCTCGTCCCGCCGGTCGTGTTCGTCGCGTCGGTCGTCGGCATCGTGGCGTTCCTCGGCTTCGGCGACCTCGTCGGCCAGGTTCGGCTCCTCTCCGGCGGGCGGACGGTGCTCGTCCGCACCGTCGTGATCGAGGCGCTCGCCAACGCCGTCCTGTCGCTCCCCGTCGCCCTGCTCTACGAGCGCTGCGCCAGGGGGACCCACGGGGCGGCCGAGCTCGCCCAGGGATCGACCGAGAGCGCGTTCGGTTGAGCGGGTTGAGCGGGTCGGGCGACAAGCCCCACACCTCGCCGTTGCGCCTGACGGTGATCCTCGTCGTCACCTGCTGCCTCTTCCTGGCGCTCTTCGCCCGCCTGTGGTTCCTGCAGGTGATCAGCGCGCCGCAGGCCCAGGCGACGGCCCAGGACCAGGGCGTGAAGATCATCTACACCCCGGCGCCGCGGGGCGAGATC
>WQVT01000464.1 GCA_009785715.1 Acidimicrobiaceae bacterium
CCCGTGCCGCCGGCGCCGCACACGGCGATCAGCCGGGCCCGCCAGGCCGGTGCGTCCTCCTCCGCCAGGAGCGGGGGAAGGCCGTCGCCACCTGCGACGGGCCGCGCGGAGCCCGCCAGCACCTCGACCAGGTCGTCGAGCGAGAAGTCGGCGTCGAGTATCGCCGCCACGCCGAGCTCGCCGGCAGACCGGTCCGGGCGTCGGGGGCCGGCGACGGCGATGACCGGCGTGCGCGCCGCGTCCGCGGCGGCGACCAGGTCGCGGTCGAAGGCGGGAGATCCGAGGTCGACCAGGAGCGCCGAATGCAGCCGCCCCGAGCCGAGCCGGGCGCGCACCTCCTCGGCCGACAGGCACTTGATGAACTCGGCGGCGAGGCTGGCCGAGGTGGCCCACTGGGACACCTCGCGAAACCAGCCCGCCCGGGGCGGAGCCAGGCCGAGCAACACATACCGTTCCCCGCTCAACGCCCCGCCCCGAGGCCGGTTCCGTCCGACGGCTCTCCGGTCACGACGGACACGGCGGCGGTGTGTTCGGCGTGCACGACGGCCTCGATCTCCGCCAGAGAGTCAACGCCGAGCGTGACGAGCGTTGCGGTGGAGGAGTCGATGAACGACGACCCGGGCTTGGCCACGCCGATGACCCGCGCCCCACGGAGCACGACGCTCGTCCGGGCCGACGGGCCGTTGCCGGAGGTTTCGAGCAGGTCGACCAACGTCCCGGCCGAGAGGTCGGACGCGTCGGCCGGGGAGACCGACACCGTCACCGGGCGGAGCGCCGGTTGCCGGCCGACCGGCACGAGCATGCTCTGCTGCACCACCTCGCCGGCTGAGAGCGGCGCCGCCAACGTGCGGCCGACCAGCGCTCCAGGCGAGGCGAACGAGCTCGCCGCCGTGTCGTTCGGGAGGGTCATCGTCTCGGTTCGGAGGTCCGACGGGCCGAGGCGCGCTCCGGCTGCCAGGCTGCGCCCGACCACTACCCAATGCCGGCCGTGATTCCCGGTGGCGCTCAGCCAGGCGGCGAGGACGATGGTGGCTGCGGCCGCAATCAGGAAGGTCCCCACCACGGCCCGACCGTTCGGCAACGGCCTTCGCCGTCCGGCGGTGCCGGCGCCGCTCATCCCCCCACCGCGATTTCCGGGATCTCCGCTCTGCCGGCGGAGAACCGTTGTCACCAGAGGTCCCGGTCAGTCATACATGAAAGCTAACGAGAGAACACCTTTTTGTCTAGGAGCGGCTACCATGGACGCTATGAGCACGACGGACAGGGGAGAGCCGATCCGTTGGATGGGTACCCGGGACGCTTGCGAGCGACTCGGTGTCACCCTGCGGACCCTCTACCGCTTCATCGACGAGGGTCAGTTGCCCGCCTACAAGATGGGTCGGGTGATCCGTGTCCAGGAAGCGGATATCGACGGGTTCATCGAGCGGATGCGGATCGTGCCCGGAACCCTCGAACATCTCTATCCCGAGCCGCGGCCCGGGCGGAACACTGCCGACAGCGACGAGGAGGGGTCGCGGGTCACGTCGCCGTCCGAACACGACTCCTGAGCCGGCCGCGCTCAGCGAGGAGTGCAGACCTCGATCGCTCCCAATGGGACATACAGGTTTGCGCGTCGCGTCGGCCCCCGGAGCGTGACCACGTCGCGGCCCACCGCCATGAGGTCGCCGAGGACCACCTCGCCGTCGGTCAGGCCGAGGCTGACCGGGCTGCGATCCGCGGCGAGCATGACGAGCGCGTCGAGGAGGCTCAGGGACAGCGGTGGGGAGCGGTCGCCGCTCGGATCCGAGAACTTGGCATCACCCGCCACGGGGGAGATGCCGGCGAGGTGCCCGGTGGCGACGAGGACGCCGGCCCGCTCGCGGTCCTCGAGCACCAAGAAGTCGTTGGCGACCCCGAGCAGCCGCCCCGCCACCTGGCGGGTCCGGGTGGTGACGACCACTTCGCTCCGGCGCTCGGCGAGGTCGGTCAGGATTCCGGCGAGGGTGGCGTCCTCGAGTGCCTGCTGTCGCAGCCAGCGCTCCCGGCTGCGCTGCCGGACCGCGTCGTTGATGCGCTCGTCGGCAGCCCAGCGGGCGAAGGCGGCGACCAGCTCGTCGCCGCCCTGGCCCCCTTTGCCCAACCCCTCCGAACCTGCGCTCACGATGGCGAAGGTAGCTTCGCGGTGATGGATGGCTGCACGTTCTGTCGAATCGTCGAGGGGACGCTGCCGTCCACCGAAGTGGCGTCGACGCCGCGCACCTATGCCTTCCGGGATCTCGTGCCACGCGCCCCGGTGCACGTGCTCGTCGTGCCGAGGACGCACATCACGGACGCCTCTGAGCTCACCACCGAGCACGGCGACATCCTGGCCGAGATGCTCACGACCGCCCGATCCGTCGCCGAGGCCGAGGGTGTCGCCCGCTCGGGGTACCGGTTGGTGTTCAACGTCGGCACCGATGCCGGCATGTCGGTGCCGCACCTCCACCTCCACATCCTCGGTGGGCGTCGCCTCGGCTGGCCACCCGGTTGAGGTACGGGCGGTAACCTTGGCGGCGATCTCTCCTGTGTCCACGTCCGTCACCGTCACCGTGCCCAACCACCTCATGTCGCGGCTGGTCGGACCGTTGAACGAGAACCTCAGGCTCGTGGAGCACGAGTTCAACGACACGGGGATCCTCGCCCGTGGCAACGAGTTCGTCATCGACGGGGACGACGCCATGGTGGTGGCCAAGCTGATCGGCGAGTTGCGCACCCTGCTCGAACAGGGTCAGCCGGTCGACCCGCAGGTGGTGCATCACACGATCGACATGGTCCGCGCCGACGAGAGCCCCTCCGAGGTGCTGACCTCCGACATCCTCCGCTCGGCGCGGGGCCGCAGCGTGCGGCCCAAGACGAGCGGGCAGAAGCGGTACGCGGACGCCATCGCCGCCAACACGATCACCTTCGGCGTCGGTCCGGCCGGGACCGGGAAGAGCTACCTGGCCGTGGCCCTCGCCGTGCAGGCCCTGCAGGCCAAGACGGTCGACCGGATCATCCTCACCCGGCCGGCGGTGGAGGCGGGCGAGCGTCTCGGGTTCCTCCCCGGCGACCTGATGGCCAAGGTCGACCCCTACCTGCGCCCCCTCTATGACGCCCTCTACGACATGCTCGGCACCGAGGGGGCCCGGCGC
>WQVT01000465.1 GCA_009785715.1 Acidimicrobiaceae bacterium
CGCACTGCGGGCGGTCAACCCGAACGTGGTCGTGCTGGCGGGCCACCGCCACCGCCACCGCCGCTACCGGGTGGGTGGGATCACCGTGGGCGAGCTGGGCTCGACGAAGGACTACCCCGGGGCGTGGGCGGGCTACGCCGTGCACGAGGGGGGCATCCGCCAGGTCGTCCGTCGGGTCGGGGACCCCTCCGCGCTCGCCTGGACGGAGGCAACCGGGAACGCACTGCTCGGGGGGTGGGCCCGGTGGTCACCGGGGCGGCTCGAGGAGCGGTGCTGGTCGTTGGCGTGGTCCTAAGCCTGGGGGCCTGTGCGTGGGAGTATCAGGATCCGGTCGCTATGGCCACGATCGGCTTGTTCAGGTGGAGGCGATCGACCGAGCCGAGGAACGGGGCATTGAAGGCGAAGACGTCGCCGACCGCGTCGGCCTGGTAGTAGCCGTTGGTGGCGTTGTTCGCTGCCATGCCCACCACGGGAGCGGCAATTCGGATGCCGCCGGTAGAACCGTGGAAGGGAGCGTTGAAGGCGAAGATCCCTCCGTCGGACGCGGTGAACCAGTATCCGTTCCCGCTCGGTGCGGCCGCCATGCCCACGATCGGCTTGTTGAGCTGGATACTGCCGGTGGAACCGTGGAAGGGGGCATTAAAGGCGAACACACCGCCGTCGGACGCCACCAGCCAGTAGCCGCTCCCGTTCGGCGTGGCGGCCATGCCCACGACCGGCTTGTTCAGGCGGATGCTGCCGGTCGAGCCGAGGAACGGGGCGTTGAAGGCGAAGATCCCACCGTCGGAGGCCACCAGCCAGTAGCCGCCGGTAGCGGGGTCGGCCGCTATGCCCACGATCGGCTTGTTGAGGTGGATGCCGCCCGTCGACCCGAAGAACGGGGCGTTGAAGGCGAACACACCGCCGTCGGAGGCCACCAGCCAGTAGCCCCCGGTGCGCGGATCCACGGCCATCCCGACGATCGGCTTGTTGAGGTGGATGTTCCCGGTGGACCCGAAGAACGGGGCGCCGAAGGCGAAGATCCCGCCGTCGGAGGCGGCCAGGTAGTAGCCGGAGACATTCACGGGCTCACTGCCGCAGCCGGTGCGGACACTGAGGTTGTTGGCGTCGCCGTTGTAGATCGCGACCCAGCGGAAGGTCCCACCGACATTGGAGGTGAAGGTGCCGGACGCGGCTGCGCCCCCGCTGAGCGGGTTCGTCGAGGTGAAGACCGGCGCCCCGCCGCACGTCGTGTTGGCCGGCGCGAAGAGCTGGAAGGTCACCGTGCCGGTGGGCCCGAAGCCGCCCGACACCGTTGCGGTGTCAGAGAGGCGGGTGCCTGCCGGGCCACCTGGCGACTGTCTGGTGGTGATGGACGGGGTCGCCTGGATGACGTTCACCGGCTCGCCACACGGAGAGCTCACCCGCACGTTGTTGCCGTCACCGTTGTAGGTGGCGATCCAGCGGAAGGCGCCCACCGTCGTGGGAGTGAACAGACCCGAGAACACCGACGGGTCGCCGTTCGGCTGCAGGTTGGCAAAGGTCTGGATCGGCGTCGTGCAGCTCGTGTCGCCGGGGCCGAAGACCTGGAAGGTGTACGTGCCGGTGAAGGGAGGAAAGCCCCCCGTCAGGCTGGCGGTGTCGAAAATCGGGGTGCCGACGACCGCGGTGGCCGACGACGGCGCCGTCGAGATGGTCGGGGTGGCCTGCTCGACGGTGACCGACTCGTCGTGGCAGGGGGTGACGGCGACGTTGTTGCTCTCGTCACCGTTGTAGATCGCCACCCAGTTGTGCGTCCCGGCCGTGACGGTCGAGAACGCGCCCGCGGGCAGGTGCGCCGTGCCGCCCGCGAGCGGGACGGTCTCCTCGAAGAGCGGGGGTGGGGTGAGGCTACAGGTGGTGTTGTCCGGACCGAAAAGCTCGAAGGTGACCTCGCCGGTCGGGCTGGAGCCCCCGCTCACCGTCGCCGAGTCGGACAATGCGGTGCCCACGACCACCGGTCCGGCGGGGTTGGGGGTCGTGGCGATCGTCGGCGAGGCCTTGGTGATGGTCACCGGCTCGGCCCCGCAGGCGGTAGTGACCGGGGCGTTGCTCGTGTCGCCGCTGTAGCTGGCCACCCAGTCGTAGGTGCCGGCGACGGTGGGGGTGGGGAGGGTGAAGCCGGGGCCCAGGGCCGCGGTTGGCGGGGTCCCCATCAGCGGGACGGCGGCGGACGTGAAGAACGGCGGGGCGAGGGCCGCGTTACAGGTAGGGTTGTTCGGACCGAACAGCTGGAAGGTGACGCTGCCGGTGGGGTTGTTGCCGCCCCACACCGTCGCCGAGTCGCTGAGCGTGGTGCTGCCCGCCGGGCCCGTTTCCGGGTCGGGCGCGGTGGTGACCACGTCCGGTGACGCCGGGCCGACCACGACCCTGGCCTGCCCGCAGGTGGTCGTGGCGGGGGAGTTGTTGACGTCGCCGGCGAAGCTGATGAGCCAGTCATACGTGCCCGGTGACGTCAGGGGAACGGACCCGCTCGACACCGACAGGTTTCCGCCTGCGGCGGAAGTGGTGTTGGAGATGGGTTGACCCGTACAGGTGGGGTCGTTCGGCCCGAACAGCTCGAAGGTGACGTTGCCCGTGGGATTGAGGGCCCCAACCAGCGCGGCGGTGGCGGTGGTCGAGCTCGGCGCCATGGCGCTGCTCCCCGTGGCCTGGGCCACGATCGTCACCGGCACCGTGGTCACGGTCTGGGTCACGATCGCCGAGTTGCTCCCGTCATAGACCGTGTTGCCGCCGTACACCGCCCGGAGCTGGTGAGCACCGACCGAAAGGGCGGGCGTGGAAAAGGTGGCTGTGCCCCCGCTGAGCAGCGCTGCACCGATGCTCGTCGTGCCGACGTAGAAGGTCACGGTCCCGGTCGGGGTCGGAGTTGTCACGCCCACCGGGGCGACGGTCGCCGTCAGGGTGACCGCCGAGCCGACGGCCGACGGGTTCGGCGACGTGGTGAGCGTGGTGGTCGTCTGCGGCATCGTCCAGCTGATGACCACCGACCCGCCGTAGGTCGACGGACTCGAGGTGAAGCTCGTGGCGGTCGCGCCCGCCATGGCGAAGGACCTCCCCCCGCCCCCCCCGCCCCCCCCCCCCGCCCCGGGACCCCCCCCCCCCCCCCCCGACCCCCCCGACCGGGAGCC
>WQVT01000466.1 GCA_009785715.1 Acidimicrobiaceae bacterium
CTCGCGTCCGTCGTCGAGGGCGCGGCGAACGCCGTCGTCGAACGGATGACACAGGATTTCGTCGCCGCGCTGTCGGTCAGGTGTGCGAGCGGGGCGACCGCACTCGTCCCGGCTGCTGAAGAGGCACCTGCGGTGTCCACGGCTGAAACTTCGCTGGCGCAGGCTCGTGAGGTCTCCGGGACGCTTGGCTCGGTTGCCGTGCTCCTGCTCCACGGGTTTGGCGACACGCCGAGCTCATTGCGCGCCTGGGGCAAGGCGTTGGCGGACAGTGGTACAGAGGTGAGCATTCCGCGGCTTCCGGGCCATGGGGCGCGCTGGCAGGAGCTCAACAAGACGAGGGCCGAGGATTGGGTGCGAGCCGCGCAGGAATCGCTCGCGGATCTCCGCGGCGGGCATGACCAGGTATTCCTGATGGGGATCTCCCTCGGTGCAACCCTCGGCTTGCGTCTTGCGGAACTTCATCCCGCGCAGGTCGGCGGAGTCGTCGCGGTCAACCCTGTTGCGGTCGGCCTCCGTGCCGCACCGAGGTTCCTCGGCATCATCCGGTATTTGCCCCGCTCACGACGACGGTTCGCGGCGGATCTCAAGCGCAGCGGAGTGACCCATGTCGGTTACGACCGCATTCCCCTGAGGGGGGCCTTCGAACTGCGCCGCCTCGCATCGGAAACAATGAGTGGACTGGCCAAGCTCACCGCTCCGGTGCTTATCGTGTCGAGCGGGGTGGATCACGTGGTTGCTCCATCCGACGGGGAGTTGATCTGGGCCGGACTGCCGACGTCCAATCGTCGGCGGCTCATGGTCGGGGATAGCTATCACCTCGTGCCGCTCGACAACGATGCCCAACTGCTCTTCGACGAGAGCGTCGCATTCGTCCGGGCTCACGCGCTGGTCGAGTCTTCCTGACGAAGTCCCCGATGGTCGATCCTTAGACTGCGATCCAAGGCGTGACCCTAGACTGACTCGTGCCGAGCGTAGGCAGTCGTGAGAGGGGACCGAAGAGATGAAGGTGTACGAGGCACTCGCGCGGGCATTCGCCGCTGAGGGCGCGACCGACGTATTCGGGATGATGGGCGACGCCAACATGTACTGGATGAACTCCCTTCAGGAGTTGGGGGTGCGCCTGTACGAGTGCCGGCACGAGGGGGCTGCCCTCGGCATGGCCGACGGGATGGCGCGCATCACCGGTCAACCCGGTGTCGTGACGACGACCTGCGGGCCCGGGACCGCACAGATTGCGACGACGGCGCTCGTCGCGGCACGCGCCCGAACCCCGCTCGTCGCCTTTTGTGGAGAAGCTCCGCTCAGTGATCCTGAGTACGTCCAACACCTTGACCAGGCGCGCTTCGCCGCGGCTTGCGAGCTCGGCTTCTTTCAGGTGAGCACGGCGAACGGCGCGCTCGAAGCCACCCAACGGGCGTTTTACCAAGCTCGCGCCGAATCTCGACCGGTGATGCTGTCTGTCCCGATGGACATTCAACAGATGACCATCGACGATGACGACTACGAATATCTGCCCTCCTTTGAGCTGCTCCCGCAAGAGCTCATCTATCCGAACCCGGCGGCGATTTCGGCAGCGGCCGATGCCATAGCAACTGCGGAGCGGCCGGTGATCATCGTTGGGCGGGGAGCCGTGGCTTCCGGATCGGGGGAGGCTGTCCTGGCGCTCGCGGAAGATATCGGTGCGATCATTGCGACGACGTTGCTGACGAAATCGTTTCTGGGTCAAGACGACTACTACGTCGGCGTCTCCGGGCTCTACTCCACCAGGACAGCGATGGAACTGTTCGGTGAATCCGACTGCGTCATCGCGGTAGGGGCAGGAATGAACAACTACACGACCGAACACGGGTACCTGTACCCGAGCGCGGCGTTCATCCAGATCGACACGAAGCCCTCGATCGTGATGGGCGACGGGCGAGCACCGAATCATTTCATCCACAGCGACGCGCGCCTCGCCGTCGAACAGCTCCACGCGACGCTGGTCGAGCGTGGGGTGCACTCGAGCGGTTTTCGCACGCCAGAGGTGAAGGATCGCCTCGTGACGGCGCTCGACGACACGCAGCACTACGACCTCGAGCCCGGGACGGTCGATCCCCGCGAGGTGTGCCGGTTCCTCGACGATGCGATTCCGCCTGACATCGGCCTGATTCTCGGTGGGGGCTCGAGCAGCGGATTCCCGACGATGTTGATGACCCGCCAGCGACGGGTGATGCTCGCAAACCATCATTTCGGCTGCATCGGCATGGGGCTCCTGACCGCCATGGGTGTGGTCACCGCCACCGGGAATCAGCCGGCGATGCTCTTCGATGGCGACGCGGGGTTCATGATGCACCTCGCTGAGTTCGAGACGGCGGTGCGGTACAGGATGCCGCTCATGGTGGTGGTGCTGAACGACCAGCGGCTCGGCTCCGAGTACCACAAAGCGAAGGTGCAGGGGATCGACCCGGCGTATACGGAGATTCCGACCCCCGACCTTGGTGCCGTCGGTCGTTCCCTCGGTGGTCGCGGGACGCTGGTGACTCACCTCGACGCCCTCCGTCAGGTCGCGGCAGAGTTCGTCGCCGACCCCGCCCCGACGATCGTGGACGTCCGCATGTCCGGAAACGTGGTCACGATCCCGTATCGGAGGGTCCACTACGGCCAGGACGCCTGATCTCCCGAGGCCCGGGGCGGATCGGCTCGCCGCCGAGTAGCGTCGACCCGGAGAAACACTGCACCGTAAGGGAGCATCCATGAACAAGGTTCGGCACATTGCGCTCTCGACCAAGGACCCCGACAAGACGGCCGCGTTCTACAAGGAGGCGTTCGGCTTCTCGGAGGTGAGCCGGATCGGCCCGGAGCATCCAGCGGTCGGCGAGCTCCATGGCTGGTACCTCACCGATGAGACGCTCAACATCGCGGTGATCGACTTCGGCGACCAGGACCAGCTCGGTCGGGGTGTCGACTACGTCGGTCTCCACCATTTCGGGATCCTCTGCGAGGATGCCGGGGCGACCACCGAGGCCCTCGGCCACCTCGGGTCATCTCGCCTCGACCACGAGCCCAGCCAGACGGCGACGTATGAGACCAAGTTCGTCGGTCCCGACGGGGTGGTGTTCGACATCGCCGAGATGCCCTGGCCGGGAACACCGCCGCTGACCTAGCAG
>WQVT01000467.1 GCA_009785715.1 Acidimicrobiaceae bacterium
AGCGAGGCGCCTCGATCCAATCGAGGATCTCGTCGGCGCGCACCGCGGCAAATCCGTTGGGGACGCCGACGAATCGGCCCGCCGGCTCCGATAATCCGAGCCGATCCAGGGGTTACCCTATCGCGAGGCCCGTCGCGGCGCGGCCTGGCTTCTTGAACAGGGATCGGAGGTCCGGCTTCGCGGACTCCAATCCATGATGGTTACGCGTCTCCCGATGCTCGCGGTATGACCCCGGCGAGGAAGATTCGCGCAAATGGAGCATACGAGCCCGACGCGCAAATGAGTGAATTCTTGTGGAAATCATCCATTCGATGTTAGACTCGGACAACTGTCGATTCGTGCTATGTCCCCGTTTTTCCCGTATGTCCCCGTTTTCCCCGCCTGTCCCCGTTTTCCCCGCCGGCTTAGATCGCCGACCGTAGCCGTGCCACGAAGTCCGTGAACGATCGGGCCATTGCGTAGCAGTTATCATAACCCCACGGCCGCTCCGGCAGCTCGTCGGCATCCCGAAGCCGGAAGAACTCCTGGACGGACGGGTCCAGGTGGGGCATCCGGGTCAGTGTCTCGGCATCCCTGTAAACGCCGATCGAAAACCGTGGCGCGCCGCCGATCGAAAACCGCGGCGCTCATGGATTCACTCGTGACATCCTGTACAAGGTGGACGGATTCGTCCGCCTCTGTCCACCGGTGTTGCGAGGTCGAGCGGTGTACAACAACATGCACGACTGGGCTGAAATCCGGCGGCGCGTGCTGATCGAGGGGCTCTCCAAACGCGCGGCCTGCCGGGACTACGACCTCCATTGGTCCACTCTCGAGAAGATCCTGGCCTGCGACCAGCCGCCCGGCTACCGCGAGGCCGGCCCCCGCGTCAAACCCAAGCTCGGCCCCTTCCTCGACACGATCCATCAGATCCTCGAGGCCGACCGCTCGGCGCCCTCCAAGCAGAGGCACACCGCCGCGCGGATCTACCAGCGGCTCCGCGGCGAATTCGGCTACCGCGGCGGCCCGAGCGTCGTCCGCGACGCCGTCCGCACCTTGCGGCGGCGCCACGCCGAGGTCTTCGTCCCCATCGAGCATGGCCCCGAGGAGGCCCAGGCCGACTTCGGCCGGGCCGAATTGGTCGTCGCCGGACGGCCGGTCAAGGCGGCCCTCTTCGTCATGACCCTGCCGGTCTCGGGCGCCCTGTTCTGCTGTCTGTTCCCGCGCGAATGCACCGAGTCCTTCCTGGAGGGGCATGTCCGCGCCTTCGCGTTCTTCGGCGGCGCCCCCCGCCGGATCAGCTACGATAACTCCCGGATCGCCGTCCTCCGGATCGTCCGGCGGCGCGGCGGCACCATGACCGAAGCGTTTGAACGCTTGAAGAGTTATTACCTCTTCGATTCCCACTTCTGCCTGATCCGTCGCCCCAACGAGAAGGGGCATGTCGAGAACCTCCTCGGCTACGCCCGGCGGAACTTCCTCGTCCCCGTCCCAGTCGCCGACGATTGGCTATCACTCAACGACGTCTTGATCCAAAGATGCCGGGAGGACCTGGCCCGCTGCGCCTGGGGCCAGACCGCCACCAACGCCGAGCGGCTCGCGGGCCAACTCCCGGCGCTGCTCCCCATGCCGGCGGCACCGTTCGATCCGTCGCGGATCGTCCCGAGTCGGGTCAACTCGCTGTCGCTGGTGCGGTTCGACACTAACAATTACTCGGTCCCCGTCCGCTACGCGCATCAGCGGGTCACGCTCCGGGCTGGGATCGAGACGATCCGCGTCGAATGCGACGGCCGGGTGATCGCCGAGCATCGTCGCGAATGGGGCCACTATCAGACGGTGTTCGATTGGGTCCACTACCTGAGGCTCCTGGAGCGCAAGCCCGGGGCGCTGGACTACGCCCGCCCCCTGAAGGGGATGAGCTTGCCCGATTGCTTCCCGCTGCTCCGGGCGCGGCTGGAGGAGGCGGATCCGGAGGGAGGGGCGGTCGAATTCATCCGCGTGCTCCTGCTGCACGAGGATTTCTCGAGCGAGGAGGTGATCGCGGCGGTCCGGGCCGTGCTGCCCCTGCCGACGATCAAGGCCGCGGACGTCCGGGTCTTGCTGGAGCGCGCGCGGGAGGACCGAACGACCCCCCTTTGTCTGGAGAGCCGACCGCATCTGAAGGCGATCCGGGTGGGGCGGCCCGATCTGAAGGGCTACGGCGCGCTGCTGGCCGGCGGGGAGGCTCAGCCATGACACGCAACCGCGAGGTCGATCTGATCCGGCTCAAGGGGCATCTCAAGGCGCTCCGACTCCCGACGATCCAGGCCGAGTGCGTGAAGTTGGCCCAGGAATGCCTCTCCGGGGGAGTGGACCATCTCGGCTTCTTGCTCCGGGTCTGTGAGCTGGAGCTGATCGAGCGCGAGCGGAAGGCGGCGGCGCGGCGGCTCAAGGCCGCCGCGTTGCCGGCGATCAAGCTGATCTCGGAGTTCGACTTCACGGCGCAGCCGACGATCAACCGGCTGCTGGTCCTGGACCTGATGAGATGCGAATACCTTAACAGGAGAGAGAATGTCCTCTTGATCGGGACCTCGGGGACGGGGAAGACGCACATCGCCACGTCGCTGGCCGTGGAGGCTTGTTCGCAGGGGAAGCGCGTGCGATTCTACCGGGTGACGGACCTGGTGACGCAACTGTTGGAGGCGCGGGAGGAGCGGCAATTGTCGCGGATCCGAGGCCAGCTCTCGAAGCTCGACCTCCTGGTCCTCGACGAGCTGGGCTACGTCCCGATGGGCAAGGCGGGCGCCGAGCTGTTATTCGACGTGATGAGCCGTGCTTATGAGAGCATGAGCCTCATCGTGACGACGAATCTGCCGTTCGAGCAATGGACGGAGGTGCTGGACAACGAGCGGCTGACGGGAGCCACGCTCGACCGCCTGACCCATCGGTGTCAGATCGTGGAGACCGGCGGCGAGAGCTATCGCTTGAAGGACGCCCGTCGCGGTCGCCGACCTCGGGAGGTGAACAAGCCCGAGGCGGAGTCGTCGAAGGGGCCTGAACAAACCCCGGTGAACACGGGTCGTCCCGGAGCGTAGACGCCGGGTCGAATCCGAGGTGACATCTGTCTACGGGCGCCACGGTTTTCGATCGGCGGCGCGCCACGGTTTTCGATCGGCGTTCACA
>WQVT01000468.1 GCA_009785715.1 Acidimicrobiaceae bacterium
TGCGGGCACCCTCGTGATGGCGAGGTAGCCGCCGATGAAGAGCAGGGCCATCGGGATCATGCTGTTCGGATCGGTGCCGACACCCCCCAGGAAGCCGAGGTCTTCGACGAGTATCCAATCGGCGAGGCACAACAGGGCTCCTGCGACGACGGCCACCCGAAGTACGCGTGGGGGGGCTACCAGGAAGGCGAACCCGATCAGGGCCAGCGCGATGACCACGAACAGATTGACCGCCCAGCCGTGGGCGACATCGAAGTTCGCGAAGCCCGTGACCCACGACGACAGAAGGTGTGGCTGGTTGGTTTGGGACATACCCTGCACGATCGAGGCGAGCGAACCGACCCCGGCGCCGTGGCCGATGCGCCCCTGCCAGAACCCTCGGCCGGGCCAGGCCTGCAGCAGCGCCATTCCGAGAAAGAACAGGCCCATGAGGCCGAGGATCCCCCGACCCAAACGCGGTGACTGCCACTTCCGCTCCGGGAGGGCGATGAGCAAGCCGGCGAGGCAATAGAAGAGCACCGCACCCGGGGCGCCGAACATCCAGGTCAGCCCGGGTGCGAAGATTCCGCCGAAGGCCTCGCCGAAGACCCAGACCAACAGGCCCCAGCCGACGGTGGCGATTCCGGCGAGGCGGGACGCGATCCCCCGGGGGGCCACCAGCAGCCAGACGCCGATGCCGACCTGAATCCAGACTGCTGCGGTTGACGCAGCGATCGGGTGATACGTCCAGGTCGTGGCCATGCTGTTGACGAGGTGCTGCACCCAACTCGGAGAGGAGCTCGCCGCCGGTTGGATCACCTGGGGCACCATCCCGAGCGGCATCGCCGCCTGGGCCTGCAGGATGCCGTCGAGGACCCACAGCAGGCCGAATCCGATCCGTAGGAATCGCCGTGCGTCGGGCTCTGGTAGCAGGGACTCTGCGGCCCGGCCAGCCCCATCCCCTCCGCCGGCACGGAGGCCGGGGAGACGCAAGACGTTCCAGCCGACCGCCAGAACCACCAGTACGAGCAGGACGATGAGCCACTGGTGCATGAGGGCGTTGTGGAATGCCGACACGATCGTGGGGTCGTTCGTACTGATTCCACTTCCTGACATTCCAGGCATGACGATTGGATCTCCTTCGCTCACCGATCCATCGGAGAGCTAGCTCGAAATCTGTCTCGCTCGATTCATCTCTTTACGCAGGACCCGACGGAACCTGCGGCGCCAACCTCGCTCGGACGAATGGGTCCCTTTAGGCCATGAGGTACGGAAAGGGCATCAGGTTGACCGGCACGGCTTGGAGGCGCTGGCCCCATCTCTCTGCCAAAACCCCAGCGACCTCATGCTAGGGATGCCCCCGCGACCCGCCTAGGGGCAATGTGGGACACGGGCCTCCCCAAGTGGTCGCATTGACGCTCTGCGCCTGCAGCATCGGGTGCGAGGAGCAGGGCCACCGTAGGCACAAGATGTCCCACATTGCCCATAGACCGTCGGAGGGGTTCTCCCTACGATGCTGCCAAGTACGCAAACGCGCGTCAGAGGGACGAATGGCCGCGCGAGCTCGTATCCAGCGGCCCTCGCCACCGGCCGGAACAGCCTGGGCGAGGAACGAACTCATTCGTCCCACCAGCTCGACACCAGGTGGGGGGCCGCCATTGAGATGAATTCGCATCCTTCAGGCTTCGGTCGGGTCGGGCTGGCCAAGTCTCGGCCAATGATCTCCTTCGCGAACTGTTTCGCGCCACAACGCCGCTCCTCAGAGCCCTAGAAAAAGATCGCAGCACTACCAAGGGAGTCACCCATATGGAGAAGAAGACCAGGCGACAATTCCTGAAGATTGGCGGAGTCGTCGGAGGGGGCGCCGCCCTCGGGGCCGTCCTGCCCCCACAGATCATGCATGCTCTGGCTTCCGCGGTGAAGCCGCAGACCCAGCTTGATGCAACCACACTTGAGCAATTCGTAACGCCCTTGCCCACCTTCGTCGGGAACCGCCTCGATTCGGCGACCTACACCTCCAGCATCCAGGAGTTCCAGCAGATGGTCCTGCCGGCGAGCTTCTATGCCGGCCTGAAGTCGCCGTTCAACAAGGGGACGTTCCTGTGGGGCCACAACAACCACACCAACGGCAGTGGCAAGCCAAGCTGGCCGGGCCGCACCGTGATCGCTCATCGCCACACGCCGACGACGATCACCTACCAGAACAATCTGCCCCTCCCCGGGAACTCCCAGGTCGAACCGCTGCTGACGATGGATCAGACGCTCAACTGGGCGAATCCGGAGAATCTCCCGGCATCCGGCACGCCGTACCAGGGCGTCATCCCGACCGTCACGCACCTGCACGGCAACGAAGTGCCCTCTGCGTTCGACGGCACCAGCCAGCAGTGGTTCACGCAGACCGGCATCCACGGCAAGGGCTACGAGACGCTCCGGCCGACCGCATCCAACGCCGCCATCTATCAGTACGTCAACACCCAGCAGGCGAACACGATGATGTTCCACCCCCACGAGCGTGGCATCACCCGCACCCAGGTCTACGCCGGGCTGGTCTCGCACTACTGGCTACGCGACGAGTTCGACACCGGTCTGGCGAACAACCCGCTGGGGTTGCCGACCGACCCGTACGAGGTCGAGCTGACGCTCCAGGACCGGGAGTTCGACACCAACGGACAGCTCTTCTATCCGTTCTCCGGCGGTGGAGACCCGAACGTCCATCCGTTCTGGTTGGACTCGTTCTTCGCCAGCATCATCTGCGTGAACGGTGTCTCCTGGCCCTTCATGGAGGTCCAGCCGCGCCGCTACCGCTTCCGCATCCTCAACTTCGCGAACATGCGGTGGTTCCAGCTCGCGCTGCAGAACGCCAAAACCGGAGCGGCCGGCCCCCCCATCTGGCAGATCGGCACCGACGGCGGCCTGCTCGACAAGCCCGTCAAGCTGAGCGCCAACCCCAACGACAACAACATCATCGGAGGGACGAAGCTCCTCCTGGGGACCACCGAGCGCGCCGATGTCATCGTCGACTTCAGCGGGTTCGCCGGCCAGACCCTCACGCTCCTGAACTCCGCGCCGTCGCCGCTGGCCGTCATCGCCACCGCGGACGAAGACGTCTCACCGGATCCGACACTCGACGGACTCATCATGCAATTCCGGGTGAACA
>WQVT01000469.1 GCA_009785715.1 Acidimicrobiaceae bacterium
GATGCCGTCTCGCTCGTGTTCGCCAGCAGTGCCTCGGCCGTCAGGCACAAGGCATCGAGCGCCGTGCCTTGTCCCCAGGTCGACCGTTCGGCCATGACACCCAACGTACCTGGTGCTTCACCTGTCGATTCCCGGGTTCTGGCCGAAGAGGCCAAGGCGGCGGCACGCTCGGTGGGTGGCGGCGGTGGCGTCGTCCGGGGACGGCGGCCCTGCGGGTTCAGGGCGCGAAGCGAGCTCGCTGGCGGGGGTGGTTCGCGCCCGGACCTTTCGAGCCGCCGCGGCTACTTGCGGCTCAGCAGGCTCAGCGCCGGCTTTCCGAAGGGCAGGGGCTCGCCTCCAACCGAGACGATGGCCGTGCCGAGGTAGCCGTAGTACCCGAGCGCTGCGAAGATCAGCACGAACACTCCGCCTGCGCGCTGGAAACCTGAGGAGGACTCCAGCACGCCGATGGTGATCAGCGCGACCCCGATCGTGCCGGCCCCCAGGATCAGGGAGAACAGCAGCGGGATTCGCAGGCTGACGAGGAAGAGCATGAAGATCACAATGTCCCAGGCGATCAGGAACTGCCCGATCGTGTGCAGAACGGCCGTCGGCGGGATGGCATACCAGTTGTGGGCCAGCCCGATAACGAGCGCCGCGTAGCTGATCCAGAAGGCGGCGAACGCGCCCAGCACGGTTGCGACGAACGTCTCGCCGATCCTTGCGGCCCAGACCGTGGTAATCACCAACCCGAGTCCGGTAGCGGCAAAGACGATCGGCATGATCGTGTTGCCCTGGACCTCCAGCGGCACGTAGCCGAGCAGCGAGATGCCGAGGACCGTACTGCCGAGGGCGAAGACCAGCAGCCCCAGCGGGACGGGGTCGCCCGCCGCAGCCGGCGCCGTGGCGAGTTGAGCCTCCTCCACGACCTGGGCGTTGTGAAATGCCTCAACGTCTGCGTCTGTCATCGAAGCCTCCTCATTTTTGGCGCACCCCCCATGGGCGCCGAACGAGAATCATTGCCAGGCAAGATTCACGTAAGGAGTAAGCATTTCCCTCGGCCAAGTCGAAGTCAAGAGGCGAGGGACGGGCGAAAGCCAATTGTTCGCCCCTGCCGAAATGCGAATGTCCTGGGCCGGACCGGTAACGTTGTCTGCGAGTCGAGGGGGTGGCTGGGTGTGAAGGCTGCGCTGTTTAGTCCTGTACCGTACGTGGGACCGGCCGGACGGGGGGGATGGCCCGTGCCGGCGGACCCCTATTCGAGCGAGGCGGCCATGGGGGCGATGGAGCTCGCGCTCGACCAGTTCCAACTGGCCGACGAGGTGGGCTTCGACTGGGTCACGACGGCGGAGCACCACTACGCCCCGTTTTCGATGACCCCGAACCCGATGGTGATGGCCGGGGCGGTGACCCAGCGGGTACGCAATGCCAAGATCGCCCTTCTCGGCCCCACCATCCCCATCCTCAACCCGGTGCGGGTGGCCGAGGAATTCGCGATGGTGGACAACCTGAGCCACGGCCGGCTGGTGGCCGGCATGCTGCGCGGGACGGCGAACGAGTACGCCACCTACAACGTGAACCCGGCCGAGTCCCGCGAGCGATTCGCCGAGGCGCTGTCGTTGATCCGCGCCGCATGGACCGAGCCCCAGCCCTTCGGCTGGCAGGGCCGCTACTTCCAGTACCGGGGGATCTCCATCTGGCCCCGGCCCGTGCAACAACCCCATCCGCCGATCTTCATGTCAGGGTCGAGTCCCGAGGCGGGCGAGTTCGCCGCCCGCAACCACCTGAAGCTCGGTTTCGCGGTGACCACCGTCCCGCTGGCCAGAGAGGCCGCCCGCCACTACCGGGCCCAGGCCGCCGAGGCCGGCTGGGAGCCCGAACCCGAGGACATCCTCTACCGGGTCGCGGCGTTTGTGACCGAGACCGACGAGGAGGCCCTGGAGGCCCTTCGCCCGGCCCCGGTCGGGGGCCGGAACTTCGCCGCCCTCGACACCACGACGTTCGAGGCCGCCGTGGCCCGTTCCGGCTACTTCGGGCGGGACGAGGTGGCCCAGCGTGGCCGGCGTCGCATGCAGGGCCCCCCGGAGGAGCGGATCGCGCTCGGCGCACTGGTCGCCGGGAGCCCCGAGACCGTCCTCGGGCAGATCCGCACGATCCGCGAGGAAATCGGGGCCGGCATCATCGAGGTCGTGATCAACGGCGGGGCGGCACCGCCCGACGTGGCCCGGGAGCGCAGCCTGCGGGCCATCGAGCTGTTCGGTACCAAGGTGATCCCCGGGTTGCGGGAGCTATGAGCGGGCCGGCCGTCCCCTTCGACGAGGGTTTCGTCGACGCCGGCGGGTTCCGGATCCGTTACCAGGAGGCTGGCGAGGGCACCCCGATCGTCTGTCTGCACGGGGCAGGCGGGCCGCGCATCTCCCCCGGCTACGAGCTGCTGGCCCGAAACCACCGGGTCATCGCCTTCGAAGTCCCCGGGTTCGGGGACTCGGCGGTCAACGACCGCTCGGGCTCGATCGAGGAGCTGGCGGCGACGATGTGCGAGGCCGTCGGCGAACTCGGGCTGGGTCCGATCACGCTCCTCGGGAACTCCTTCGGGGGCCGGCTTGCCGTCTGGATGGCGGTGCAGGAACCGGAGCGACTGGCGTCCCTGGTGCTCGTGGCCCCGGCAGCCATCCTCCCCGAACGGCGCTCCGACTCCGGACAGGCGGCTGGCCAGGGCCCACCCTCCGATCCGGCCGTGCTGTACGCCCACCCGGAGCGGATCCCCGACTGGTGGCCGCCGGCCGACCCGGGAGTGACGGCCAAGCAGCGCGACCTGGTCCGGCGCCTCGCGGGGCCACCCCGGAACCCGGAGCTCGAGGCAAAGATGGTTGAGCTCCAGGTACCCACCCTGGTCATGTTCGGGACCGGCGACCGGGTCATTCCCCCGGAGATGGGCCGGCACTACCGGGCCCTTTTGCCCAAATGTCAGCTGGTATTGGTCTATGACGCCGGCCACGTCATCGACGTCGACCGGCCCGAGGCCTTTGCCGCACTCGTGGAGGACTTCGTTCCGGAGCCCGAGGAATTCCTCGTCACCCGGGAGAGCGGGCTCCTCTACCCCTGAGCTCGCCGTCTGAGCGCCCGGGGACCGGAATCGTCGAAGCCCAA
>WQVT01000470.1 GCA_009785715.1 Acidimicrobiaceae bacterium
ACATCGCGGTCCCCGGCCACTGGCGGAGCCACCCGGCGTTCTCCGACAGCGACGGGCCGCTCTTCTACCGCAGGTGTTTCGAGACGCCGAGCGGTCCCCGTGCGGGGGGTGGGACGGGAGGCGGCCCGCCGGACGGGGCGGGAGGCGGCCTTGCCGCCGGCGGACGGCGGGCCTGGCTCGACTTCGACGGGCTGTTCTACCAGGGGGATGTCTGGCTGGACGGCTCCTACCTGGGTGACACGGAGGGCTACTTCGTTCCGCACAGCTTCGAGATCACCCAGGCGCTCGCTGCCCGCCGGGAACACACGGTGGCCGTCGAGGTCACCTGCTCGCCCCCGGATGACCGCAGCGCCAAACGCAACCTGACCGGCGTCTTCCAGAACTGGGACTGCATCGACCCGGCGTGGAACCCCGGTGGCATCTGGGCCCCGGTGCGGATCACCCACACCGGACCGGTGCGGATCACCGGCTTCAAGGTCCTCTGCCCCGAAGCCCGTCCCGAACGGGCGGTCCTGGCCCTCGAGGCCGAGCTCGATGCCGCGGACGCCGGCACCGTGGGCGTCACGACGGTCGTCCGCCGGCACCCAGGAGACCTCCCCCCTGGGGATGCGGAGACGTTGTACGAACAGCGGGAGGAGGAGACCCTCGCCGCCGGCCGCAACCGGGTTCGCTGGCGGGTCACGCTCGACGCACCCGAGCTGTGGTGGCCCCACGCCCTCGGGGATCAGCCGCTGCACGACGTCGCCGTCGTGGTCGACACCGAAGGCCGGCAGAGCGATCGACGACACGTCGTGACCGGGCTCCGTCAGATACGGATGCGCAACTTCGTCGCCACCGTCAACGGCGAGCGACTGTTCCTCAAGGGTTCCAACCTCGGTCCCCCGCGCCGTGAGCTGGCCGAAGCGACCCCGGAGCTGTGCCGGACCGACGTCCGCCTCGCCCGCGAGGCCGGCCTCGACCTGATCCGCCTCCACGCCCACATCGGCCGGGCGGAGACCTACGATGCCGCCGATCGGGCGGGCCTGTTGATCTGGCAGGACCTCCCGCTCAAGTGGGGATACACCAACGTGCGCCGGCAGGCGGTTCGCCAGGCCCGGGAGGCGGTGAGGCTCCTCGGTCACCATCCCTCCGTGGCCCTGTGGTGCGCCCACAACGAGCCGTTCTCGGTCTCGGCCCCACCGGAGGGACACAACAGCCGCCGTCTGGCCGGGCAGTTCCTCCCGGGTTTCAACAAGACCGTCCTCGACGGCTCGGTCGCCCGAAGCCTGGAGCGGGCGGACGCCTCCCGGCCGGTCATACCCCACTCGGGTGTGCTGCCCCATCCGGCCGGGGGCACCGACAGCCACCTCTACGCCGGGTGGTACCACGGCGACGAGCGCGACCTGCAGCGTTGGCTCGCCCGACTCCCCGTACTCGGCCGATTCGTCGGGGAGTTCGGCGCCCAGGCGGTGCCCGAGACGGCGGAGTGGCTGGACCCGGGGAGCTGGCCGGACCTCGACTGGGCGAGGCTCGCCGCCGCACACGGGATGGCAAAGGCCATCTTCGACCGCCGGGTACCGCCGGCCGGGCACGCCAGCTTCGACGCCTGGCGCCGGGCCACCCAGGAGTACCAGGCCCGCCTGCTCCGCCACCACGTGGAGGCCCTGCGCCGGCTCAAGTACCACCCGACCGGCGGCTTCTGCCAGTTCCTCTTCGCCGACCCGCAGCCCTCGATCAGTGCCTCCGTGCTGGACCACGAGCGGCGCCCGAAGCTCGGCTACCGGGCCCTGGCCGACGCCTGCGCGCCGGTGATCGTGGTCGCCGACCCGCCCGCGCGTTCCTACCGGTCGGGGGAGAGGGTGCGCCTCGCCATCCACGCCATCAGCGACCTCCGAACGCCGATCGCGCCGGCCCGCGCGAGCGCGTCGCTCTGCTGGCCGGCGGGGAAGCGGACCTGGTATTTCCTCGGCGACCTGGACGCGGACAGCTGCACCAGGATCGGACGGCTCGACCTGACGCTCCCCCCTGACACCCCACCCGGACCGATCCGTCTCGACCTCGAGCTCTCCTGGCAGGCCGGTCGGGTCACCAACTCCTACGACTCCGAAATGGTCGACTGACCCGTCCGCCTGACCCGCCCGCCTGATCCGTCCGTGTGACCTTTGGCCGGAGGTCGCGTGTCGGTGGCGTCGGGGTAATACTGGCAACCGGATCGGATTCCGCCGGAGGATCGTGGCCGTCTACCTGTCAGCCGAATGGTTCCAGCATCTCCGCGAGGCACTCGGGGAGGCGCGAGCGGACCAGGGAGCGCCCGACGTGGTCCTCCGCCAGGTGGTCACCGGGACGCCCGGAGGAGATGTCTCGTACCAGATCGAGATACGGGCGGGGCAGGCTAGCCTGGTGGCGGGAACCACCGGGGACGCGGACATGACCTTTACGAGCGACTATCCGACAGCGGTAGCGATCGCCCGTGGCGAGCTTTCGACCCAGTCCGCACTGCTCGAGGGGCGGATCCGGGTCAGCGGGAACCCCGTCGCGCTGAGCACCCATCAGGCGGTGTTCGGCCACCTCGACCCGGTGCCGGCGGGGCTGCGAGCGGAGACGACGTTCCGGTGAACACCGGGCGCACCCGCCGATCCCCGGGGTGGTACCAGGACCCCGACGACCCGACCCGGGTGCGCCACTGGAACGGCCGCGGTTGGACCGGCCGCCGCCGGCCCCGGCCGACCTGGCACGTGCTCCCGAACGACCTCGCCCCCGACCCGAACTGGGTCAGCCCGGGCGGCATCAACGGAGCCACCCAGCGCGACCTGCTCGGTGGCGCCGACCACCCTGCCGGAGAGTTCGGCCGAGACCAGCGGGGCGCCGGCGGTGCCTCCGACCGGCCCCTCGGCGCCGACGGGCCTGCCTACGAGGACCCGGCCAGCGGGCTACGCGGCGGGAAGCGCCCCTACCTGGAGGGGCCATTGGGAGGCAATCCCCTCGACAAGCCACTCCACACCGAGGGACCCGCCCGCGACTGGGGCTTGCGGTCGGAGCGTTACCGCACCGGCTCCCACTCGTCGTGGGCGGGGGCGGCGGCATTCGGGCTCGAACCCCGCAGGCCCGCACGACCCGGGGGCTTCACCCATCTGGGCGG
>WQVT01000471.1 GCA_009785715.1 Acidimicrobiaceae bacterium
GTGGTGGCGTCGCTGCTGAAGGGTTTCGGGGTCAGCTTCTCGGCGCACACCTTCACGCTTGCGAACTACCGCCTCGTGTTCAACGGCTCCGCCGGCATCGGCGCCCCGCTCCTCTACTCCACAAAGCTGGCGTTGATCACGGCCACCATCGTCGCTTTCCTCGGCCTCGTGGTGGCCCGCATGATGACCTCCAAGAGCGTGGGGGCACTCGGCAAATTGATCGACCTGGTCCTCATCGGGTCGGTGGCGCTCCCCGGAATTGTCCTGGGCGCCGGCTACATCTTCGCCTACAACCTGCCGATCGCCTCCCACCTCGGGATCGCCCTCTACGGCACGACCCCGCTCCTGGCGATGGGCTACCTCGCCACCACCCTGCCGCCGCAGGCCAGGCTGATGGTGGGCCCGGTCTCGCAGATGCAGGAATCGCTCCTGCAGGCCGCCCGCGTCCACGGTGCCGGTGCGCTCCGCTCCTGGCTACGGGCGGCGCTGCCCGTCCTCGCCCGGCTGCTGGTGTGGGCGTGGCTGCTCACCTTCGCGAAGACCCTCCTCGAGCTGCCGGTCTCGCAATTGCTGTTCCCCGCCGGCAGCACGCCGGCCGCGGTGGCGATCAACAACCTGGTCGGGACCTCTGCCCACTACGGCGAGGGCACGGCCGTCTCGGTGGTCGCCATGGCCGAAATGTTCGGCGTGATTTTCCTCGGCCTCGGGCTGTTCCGCCTGCTGGCCCCCAAAGGTTGGCAACGAATGGGTGGTTTCATCGATGCTTAAATTCTCCACGATCATTGGCACGGATTCGGACAAAGGGGCGTCGGTGACGACCGCCCCGGGCGCAGAAGTCGAGATCACCGGCGCCACGAAGCTCTTCGGCGCCAAGGTTGCGCTCGACCACGTCGACCTCGCCGTGCCGGCGGGCAGTTTCTGCGTGCTGCTCGGCCCGTCCGGTTCCGGCAAGACCACGCTGCTCCGTAGCGTCGCCGGGATCGAGCGGCTCTCTTCCGGCCAGGTCCGGATCGGCGGCCGGCTCGTCGCCGACGGCGCCGACCACCGTCCCCCCGAGCGTCGGAACCTGGCGATGGTCTTCCAGGACTACGCCCTCTGGCCGCACCTCTCCGCGGCGGGCAACGTCGAGTTCGCCCTCGGGCGGCGCCAGCTCGGCCGGACCGAGGCGAGCCGGCGGGCGAGGGCCATGCTCGAGCGGGTCGGCCTCGGCCACCTCGCCGACCGGTACCCGAACCAGCTCTCCGGCGGTGAGCAGCAGCGCGTCGCCCTCGCCAGGGCGCTCGTCGCCTCCACCGAGGTCCTGCTCTTCGACGAACCTTTGTCCAACCTCGACGCCGACCTCCGGGAGCGGATGCGCCTGGAGATCGGCACGCTCGCCCGGGAGAGCGGCGCGACCTCGCTGTACATCACCCACGACCAGTCGGAGGCCTTCGCCCTCGCCGACCAGGTGGGGGTGCTCCGCTCGGGCCGCCTGGTGCAGATCGGGACCCCCGAGGACATCTATCACGCCCCCACCGACCCCTTCGTGGCCCGCTTCACCGGGCTCGCCGGCGAGCTGGCGGTGACCGTCGCAGGGGAAACCCGAGGCGAGAGCGAAGAGGCCATGTTCACCGTCCGTCCCAGGGGACTCGACGACGGCCAGGGCCGGCCGATCGTCGCCCACGCGCCGGCCGGGGCACCGGGCGCCGCCGACGCGTCCCTGTTGCTGCGGCCCGCGGGTGTCCGCCTCCTCCCCCCCGGCCATCCCGACCGGCACCTGGAGGCCATCGTGGTCGACACCGCCTATCGCGGCCGGGGCTACGACCACGCCGTCCTGCTCAGCGACGGCACCCAGCTCGTGGGAATCCACGACGAGCGCCGCTGGAACCGGGGGGAGAACGTGGGCATCGAGCTCGCCCCGTCGGGCTGCCTCCTCTTCGACGTCGCGCTCCCCGACTCCGGGCACTCGGACTCCGCAGCCTGACGCCGAAGCATCTGTCGCCGCCCGTTTAGGCGGTCGTCACCGCCCGGCAACCGGGCGATCACCCGGGTTTGCCAGGCTCCTGCGCATGACGGCCCGCCGAACCCGTACCCGCTCCCGTCGCCTGGCGGCCGCGGGGCGGCAGGCGGCCGTCGGCGGGCTGATCGTCGGGCTCAGTGCACCGCTGGTCGCGGGGTCGGCCGGCGCCGCGGTGGGCCGGTCGACGCTCTTGTCGGCAGACAAGCAGAGCCACGTCAAGATCGTGATCTACAGCGACGATCCTCTGGCGACCGCCGGGGCCAAGGCGTACCGCCTCGCGACGGGCAACTACCCGGTCACCGTCGTCGGGGGCACCGCCAGCCAGCTGGTGGCCAGGATCGAGGCCCAGGGGAACCACCCCCAGTGGGACGTCCTCTGGTTGCGCGGGGACGAGGCGTTCCCCGCCCTCGACGCCCGGGGGCTGCTCCTCCGGCACTGGGCGCCTCCCGTGCACTACACGTCGCTGGCACAGCAGATCATCCCGAAGGACCGCAGCTACGCGCCGATCGCACTCACCATGGCCGGCGCCCTCGTGTACAACGCCAACACCGTCCCGAAGCCGCCCACGAGCTGGGGTGCGCTGACGAGCCCTGAGTACCGGGGTGCCGTCGGGATGACGGACCCCACGGGTTCGAGCCCGTCGTATCCCGAGGTCGCCGGGATGGCCCAAGAACTCGGCGGGGTGGCGCAGGGAGAGGCCTTCTACGAGAAGCTGAAGGCCAACGGCCTGCACGTCTACGGGAGCGACGCCGCCACTCTGCATGCGCTCGAGAGCGGCTCGATCAAGTTCGCCACGATCCAAAGCTCTGCCGGGACCCAGGCAAGCCTCGAGACCCACGGGCTCAAGGTCGCCTACCTGAAGCCGGAGACGGTGCTCCCCTCGGTGATCGCCGTCGCCGGCGGGCTTCCGAAGAAGGTCCTGGTGTACGCCAAGTGGATCTCCGACCTGATGTACTCCCAGCTCGGCCAGTACAAGCTGTTGACGGCGGACCCGGAGGGGGTGTCGCTGTTCTGGCCCGTGCTGAGGAACGAGAAGCCGCAGCCTGCCCTCCCGCCGCTCTCCTCGGTCCCGGCCCAGGTCATCAACGCCTCGACGTGGGGGCCGCGCCAGGCGGCCA
>WQVT01000472.1 GCA_009785715.1 Acidimicrobiaceae bacterium
AAGGCCCTCTCTTCGGGAGCCGGGGTCGCGCCGGCCAAGGCACGATGAACCATTCGGCGATCCCCCGATGAGAGGCTCGCGAGGGCGGCCGCCCTTACCAGGGGGTGCGGGAAGATCGGACCGAGGGGTGTCAGCTCCAAAAGGTTCGCCTGCTCGGCAGGAACCAGCGACTCGGCGGTCAGATTCAGGGCGGCCAAAGCGGCGGGCACCGACTGCAAGGAAGAGCCGGCGGCCGCCGCGACCCCGACGGCCAAGCGCGCTCGCGGCTCGAGAGGGGCTAGTCGCGTTCCGTAGTTGGCCAGAAGGTGTTCCCCGACCGGTAAGGGATCCGGGAGGGGCTCGACGCCCTGCCGTTGCCCATCGGTCAGCTGAGCTGCGACTTCCTTAAGGGCGAGAGGTACACCGCCCGTCGCCGCGACGATCGCGCCCGTCACCGCGGGAGAGATCACGTCGCTGTCAGCGAGCAGATCAGACGCTGCCTGACCGGACAGGCCGCCGACCTCGATCACCTCAGCCAGAGCTCCCATCCCGAGCCCAACCGAAGCTGATCTCGAGCTGGCCAGGAGCAGAACCGCGTCAGCGTCCAGGCGACGCATCACAAAGCCGAGGACGGTGGCGGAGGCCGAATCGATCCACTGGATGTCGTCAACGATCAGCATCAGCGGGCGATGTTCAGCGGCGCGGGCAACCAGAGCCAGAACGCTCGTGGCCAGTGCGAAGAGGTCACCGCGGCCACCACCCTCCACGAGCTCCAAAAGCCTGTGGCGGAACGGGTCGGCAAGCTCGTCGACGAGACTGCGTAGCCGGTGAACGATCGTAAGGACAACGCCGAGGGGAAGGTCGGATTCACCTTCAACGCAGACGCCGGCAACTGCAGAGAAAGATTGCATCTGATCCTGAGCCCACTCGCACAGAGCGGTTTTGCCCGTTCCCGGCGCTCCGGTGATCCAAAGGCGCTGGCATTGCCCGTCCGCAGCGGCCTTGGCCGCCTCCATAATCTTCTGGCATTCCGTGTCTCGGCCCACCAGACGCGGAATGGCTGGCTCCCGTTCGCGTCCGTTTTCGGCGTCATCACGCAGGGATCGCTTCACTACCCGCACCGCACCCTTAGAAAGCCCGCCACCGGTATCAGCCCGAGATCATAGCCCCGGTCTCGGTGGCTCCGACCAAGCGCGCGATGTTCAGGGCCTATCACTTTGAGCGTCTATCTAACCACAGCCAGTAGCCAGCGGTTCGGCAGACTTCGGCAACGGAAAACCAGGCCCCATCGCTATCCGGCGCGGCTCGTAATCTGGGTAGCGAGCTCGGCCAATATAGGTAGTTGTGCCGATGTCGGCGACCGTAACGCCTCGGTTTGGGGATTTCCCCGATGCGCGGGCGAGGGCCTCGTGGACTAACTGGCAACGACGGATTGCACGGGCAGTCCGCTAAGCAAGGACTCTCGCATGCGCCGCATCGGTATCCCACTATCGAGTCTCGTGGTTGTCTTCTCGGTCCTCATGACCGCCGAGCCGTCCGCCTTCGCTATGTATGTCGGCCCAGGTTCCCCTGGCGGTCCCCCCGTTGCCGTGCCGGTAGCCGCGCCTTCCGGCCTGAGCGCTTGGGAAGTTGCGTTGATCGTCGTCGCCGGCGTCGTGGTCGTGGGCCTGGCGGTCGGCGCCGTTCTTATCCGGGCGTCTCGCCGTGGCGCTCCGACGACCGCCGTCGGTCGAGCCTGATCTCCGCGTCGACCGCCGGGACAGCTCTCCCGGCGGGGTGAGAGCTCGCTTCACGGCCTGGCCCTCGCTCTAGACCGTTGACGGATGCGAAGGGAGGGTTGGTAGCAAGGTTGCCAGCAGCCCCACGGGCAGCCCCACGGCCGGTACGAAGAAGAGCATGAAGCAGGCGCCGCCGAGGTTGTCGCCGATTGACCAGGTGCGGTAATCGCTGGTGCCGCTGCGGATGAACTCTTGGAGGATCACTCCGGTTGGTATGCCGCTGCTGCTGGCATACGTTGTCCAGACGAAGCCCACGAAGAAGAGGAGTCCGGCAAGCAGTGCAGTATCCATCGCTGCGACCGCTCCGCTGGCGGCGCTTCGGTGTCGGCGCATCGCCCACACCGCCGCGACCGCCGGTAGCAGGACGACGATGAGGTTGACGCCGTAGGAAGTGGAACCGCTGCCACGAGCGACGAACCACGCGCACGGCAGGGCTGGTATCGCTGCGAGAATCCCAATGCGGTGGATCGAGAACGTTCCCAGCTTCGACACCTGGGCCCCGCAAAGGGTGTAGAGGCCGATCGCGATGACGAACAGCGCCAAGTAGGGGATCCAGCTCGAGCCGGAACGCAGGCCCGGATAGTAGATGAGGCCAAAGGCAGCGAGTCCCGTCGCCACCGCAGCACACAACGCGGTCACTGAGCGCATGACCGTGGCGCCCTCGTCCCGATGCCCCGGTGCGGTCAGGAGGGCGAAGGTGCAGCCCCGCGCAAAGCGGCGCCGCTCGGCCGGCATATCGATCGCGTCCCGTTCAGCGATCATCGCATCGACCCATTCCCGGCGCGTCGGACCACTGAGCCGTCGGTAACCTTCCAAGAAGGACCCGCCAAATGGAGGCACGCCGGTCACGCCCCCCGCAGTTGTAGTTGCCGGCGGCCGGTTGGCACGACGACCTCACCAACCAGCTGTCTTCCCGCGGCGGTCAATCGGTACAGATGGCGTGGCGGGCGCCCCGGGCTCACCGGATCCTCCCACCTTGCCTCCAGAAGCCCACGGTCGGCCAGGCGTATCAGGATCGGATACAACGACCCGGACTTGAGGCCGCTCTCGGTAAGGAGCTCATAGCCGTAGTGCCATTCCCCGGGATAGCGAGCCAAGCTGCTCAGCACCGCCAACGTTGCCGCTGTCATCGGGCCCCTCTTTCTGCCACCAGGCTGCTCTCTAGCCATGTAGAGAACGGCGCCGCTCGTTTAATACGACCTGGACAAGGACCTCACCAAGCTCCACGCACCGGACGTGTCGCTCACGCAGCGCGCAGGTCCACAATTTCGGCCAGCGACGGGTCCACTCCGAGGATCGGTGGCTTCCGATGGTGGACCACGTAGAGGTCCCCTTGCTGAATCTCCGGCGCCTTGGCGC
>WQVT01000473.1 GCA_009785715.1 Acidimicrobiaceae bacterium
AGAGCCCGGCCTAAGCCTCGGGGATCTGCAGGGGTCGGGACCGGATCGGCTGGGCGGCGTCGGCGGCCCGGAAACGGGTCCGCAGGAACGCCGACAGGCAGCCGGCCATGATGACGGCCGAAGCCAGGGAGCCGAAGAGGAGCCCGAGCTCGACCCGGCGTAGCAACGGCCCGACCGCCGCAATCACGGCGACGAGCCCGAGCACACCTGCGCCCCAGGCTGCGGCGAGCTGGACCAGCGTGCCGGTCGCCATCATCGCAACCGAGAGGGTGGTGGCCAGGAGGAGGGCGGCGGCCGAGCCCGCCAGCAGGGCCAGATCGAAGTGGGGCAGAACGAACCTCGCACCGAACGCCAGCCGGAGGACCTCCGGCCCGATGGTGGCCGCGGCGAGCACGCCGAGGAGGCCGACCGCCGTGGCAACCTCTGACAGGTGTACGAGGGTGGAACGAAATGCCCGCCATTCCTGGGCGGCGGCATGCGCCGACAGTGCGGGCAGCAACGTCGCGGAGGCCGAGTTGTAGAGGAACAGGGGGACGCGCACGAGCACCAGCCCGGTCAGGAAGCGCCCGGTCTCGGCCCGGTCGGCGCCCGTCGCAAGCAGGCTGACGGCGATGGGTCCGGAATTCACGAGGACACTGCTCAGAAGCGAGGACACGAGCAGCCAGCTCAGCGACGCCGAGGTCTCGCGAAGCGAGATGAGCGGGCCCATCCGGTTCGAACTGAGCACCGCGGGCGCGACGAAGAGTGCGGCCGCCAGCGGCGTCAGGGCAACGACGAAACCGTACGGAGTGGCAGTGGCCGCTCCCACCAGTACG
This sequence comes from Acidimicrobiaceae bacterium, assembly GCA_009785715.1. Lineage (GTDB taxonomy): Bacteria > Actinomycetota > Acidimicrobiia > Acidimicrobiales > Palsa-688 > WQVT01. The sequence goes on from WQVT01000473.1 coordinate 816, forward strand.
ATGGCGCCGCAGCCGGCGAGTCGAATCATGCCCTCGGCCGCGCTGATCCTGCCATAGGCCCGGAACTTGCCGTTCCCGGCCAGCGTCCCCCAGGAGAGATGCTGAGCCCACAGCGCGGGAAGCGAGAGGGCGAAGGCGACGACGAGCCATTCGTTGCCATCGAAGAGCCGAGAGGCGGACAGCGGCGCCGTCGCCGCCGTGAGGACGATCAAACCGAGGACCAGCAACCCTCCGAGCATCCCGGTCCTCCGGACCACCGGCCCATCCCGGACCCCGAGGGCCGCCCCGCTCGAGAGCTGGCGCCCGGTCTCCCGCTCGATGATTGCGAGAAAGCCCGGCCCGATAAGAAACGTCAGCGCCCAGAAGGACGCCAGCGGCGCGTAGCGAAGCGGACCGAGGAGGCGGGCGGTCACCGCCAGGAAGACATACGACGCGGCGCCCGATACCAGCAGCCCGATCGCCACCGGCCCGACGCCGGTGGGCAGGGCGCGCCTGAGCCGCTCCCATGCCGGTCCGGATATCGACCTAGGGACATCCGCCACCCAATCCGGCTGGGCGGCCGATACCGCCGCCGTCGGCCTCGGGCCGCCGGCCGCCCCGCCAGCCGGAATGGTCATCGCCGGGTCACTGGGCCTACTGACCGGTCGGGGCGGCGATCCCAATCGGGGCCACGGTGGATGACACCTTGTAGATCTGGATCCAGTTCAGGCGGCTGGTGGTGATGTTCTGCGCGCCGTCCTTCGAATAGACCAGGTGCCACGCGGAGGACCGGTAGTTGACGAGGGTTGCTCCGTAGTCCTCATTGCCGCCGTTGGTTGCGGTGAAGGCGATCGGCTTGCCCCGTTTCGAGTGGGCTTCGGTAATGAGGTAGGTGATCTTTCCGGCCGGGTTCGCCACGATCTTCTGCCAGTCCCGGTCATTGCGGACGATGTACTGGCCGGGGTGGCGGGTGAAAATCTCGGGGGCGATCAGGGCGTTGTTGTCCATCAGCACCCGATTGTTTGGCTTCAGCCTGTCGTCGAGCCAGTGCGTAGCTGTCTCGACGACCTGGAGGGTGTCGCTTGCCGGGGCGCAATAGTCCTTGCTCTTGGGGTCGCCGCCCCGTCCGAGGAACGGGAGCAGCCGGGCGACGTCTTCTTGCATGAAGGCACACTCGTGCTCGATACCGGTCGTCGTCCCGCTGCTCATGGTCCAGTTGCCGGTGCCGGCGTTGACGACCATGATCGCGATCAGGCCGATATTCCAAACGCCTGCCAGGGGATTTCGGCTGGGTATCGGGTTGTAGGCGGTCTGGCGCGTCCAACTGGCCATCCACAGTGCGGCGCAGGCTGCCCAGGGCACCGCCATCGAGAAATAGCGCGGGTCGCCCCAACCGTCGGCGAATCCGACGGTGTACACCTGGATGACCAGGATCGTGGCCATCGCCCCTATGATCCCGATGCTCCCACGGGTGCGGTTCGAAAACGGCGCGAGGACTATCCCTAGGAGCGCGACGGCCATGGTCATTCCGAGGACCAGTACCCAGTGGCCGGCCCATTGCAGGAGAACGATCGTGTCGTGATGGAGGTGGGGGAGCCAGACCGCGTCCCCCGGCCCTCCCACCGCCCCCCCTGACGGCCCGTTCTGGTGCAGGAAGAACAGGGGGTCCTTCAGCAGGATCCACTGCTCCAGGATCCAGAAGAGGAAGCATGCCAGGGGTGGCAGACCGAGCAGGACGGCGGTCCAGGTACGCTGCTTCAGTACCCTCCAGCTGCGCAGGCATCGCCAGTCGAAGGCGGCGACGACGACCAGCACGGCGACGACGGCAGGGCCCTCGAGACGGGTCAGGATGAAGGCGGACATCGAGAGCGAGAAGAGGATCATGTCGCCGGTACTGCGTGAGCGGATGTACCGGAAGAAGCCCAGCATGGTCAGGGAGCCGGTGAGGAAGAAGGCGGCCTCGCTCATGCCGTTCGCCGAGTTGTAGATGGTGACCGGCGTGATGGCGAAGACGAGGCAGACGCCGAAGGTCGTCCAGCGGCCCACACCAAGGGTTTTTCCGATCTTGGCGAGGACCGGAATCGTCAGGGCCATGCAGAAGGCCGTCTGCAGGGTCCCGGCCATGATCGTGGCGCCGAGCGGCTGGAGTATGGGGACGAAGAGGCAGTTGAGGAGTTGGGGGAGCGGGGGCCAATAGAAGCCGATGGCCCCCAGGTGGGGATCCCGGCCGACGGTGACGAAGACGGCATCGGCGGTACGGTTGAGCTCGTCGTTGATGAAGAAATGCTGGACGTAGAACATGTACCAGCCGACGTAG
>WQVT01000474.1 GCA_009785715.1 Acidimicrobiaceae bacterium
CCGTCGGAGAGCTGGGCCGGAAGGTAGCTGGTCATCGGTCCCCCTTTCGCGGCCTCGGGGCCGCGCGGCTGGCATAGCTAGACTAACGCTGCCGATTGCATGGTCAGGCCCTGAGAAAACGGACCTCGTCATGCGAAGGGGAAGCCTTCGATCCCTAGACCAGCGAGGTCCTCTTGCCCCTCACCGTGCTCATGACCGGCAACGTTCCCGAGGCCGGGCTGCGGGGCCTGCGCGAGGCACACCCCGACATCGACTTCCGGTACTTCGACGACGTCACCGACCTCGAGGCACACATCGAGGAGGCGGACGTGGTCGCCGGCGAGATCTCCGAAGCGGCGTTTCGTCGCGCAACCCGGCTGCGCTGGCAGCACAGCTGGGCTGCGGGCGTCGACCGTTCGCTCTTCCCGTCGATGGTCGACAGCGACATCCCCTTCACCTGCTCGAAGGGAAACGGTGCGGTGCCGCTCGCCGAGCACGCGTTGCTGCTCATGTTGATGCTGACCGGCGGCGCCGTCGGGCTCCTGGACGCGCAGCGCGCCCACTCCTGGGCCCACTTCCGACACCGCGAGTTGTACGGCCAGAGCGTCGGGCTCGTCGGCCTCGGGAACTCCGGCCTCCACCTCGCCCGGGTCGCCAGGGCGCTCGGGATGCGAACGCTCGGTTTTCGGCGGAGCGATCGGCCTTCCCCCGACGTCGACGAGATGTTCAGCGCGGCGACGTTCAAGCGCTTCCTGGGAGAATCGGATTTCGTCGTCGTCACCGCCCCCATCACCGCCGCGACCCACCACCTCTTCGACGAGGATGCGTTCCGCGCCATGAAGCCGTCGGCGTTCTGGATCTGCGTCTCGCGTGGCGGGATCGCCGACGACGACGCCCTGCTCCGGGCCGTGCGAGAGGGCTGGATCGCCGGCGCCGGCATCGACGCCCACGAGATCGAACCGCTGCCGGCGGACAGCCCCTTCTGGGACGAGCCGAACGTGATCGTGACGCCGCACAACGGCGCCGCGTCCCCGATGACGTCCGTGCGCGGGTTTCGGATCTTCGAGGAGAACCTCGGCCACTTCCTCGCCGGCGAGCCGCTCGTCAACGTCGTGGACAAGCGCGAGGGGTACTGAGCCGAGGCCCACGCCTCGCCGGAGCCTCGGTGGCGGTGGGTTGGTTGGGTCGGTGGGTTGGTTGGGTCGGTGAGTTGGTTGGGTCGGTGGGGGGTGTCCCCATGACCGTTCTTTGTCATCGAGGCTCCTTAGGGCATCCGACGCCTTCGGCGTCGGCTCCCGCCCGACGTCGCTGCGCTCCGCCGGTTGGGCTCAAAGGAGGTTCGGGGCGGTGGCGTGACCACCACGGTTCGGCCGTCCCCCGAGACCAACCGAGGGAGCGAAGCGAGCGAGGGCGGTAGCGGCCTTTCCCCGACGCCGCCAAGGCCTCGCTCGCGACACGGCTCAAGCTGCGTCTGCGAGTGGTACTGGACGGCTGGGCTGGTAGGGAGTGCGGGTTTTGAGCACGGCACGATGACGTTGCGAAGAAGGTCAGGGGGAGCTGCGATCCGGCCATGTGACTGATCCTCGTCCATGTGCTTGATTCCTGGACATGTGCGCAGCTCGTGACGCCATTTGCCCACCTGCTGCTCACATGGACGCGTTTCGGTCACATGGACGCGTTCAGCTCACAAAGCGAAAGGCCCGCTGGCAACCGGGCCCGAGCCCTGCCCCGCCAGCCCGCACCCCCGCCGGCAACCGCTCAGCCCCCGCGGCAACCGCCCTACCCCCAGCCCGCCGGCGACCCCCAACCCCCGCCGGCAACCCCCAGCATCCCGCCCCCTAGCCCCCAGCCCAGCCGGCGGTTAGCCGAAGCAGCGCTTCGAGGCGATCTCCGCCCCCTCGACGAGGGCCGCATACTTTGCCCACATCACCTCGGGGTGCACCCGCTGGGTGCGCTCGGACTGGGCGAAGCCGCAGTCCGACCCGGCGATGACCCGCTCCGGGCCGAGGATCCTGGCGTAGCGCTCGATCCGTTGGGCAACGAGCAGGGGGTGCTCCACCGTCGTCGTGTGGTGCGTGATCACGCCGGGGATCAGGGTCTTGTCGTCGGGGAGCGGGGCCTCCTCCCACACCGTCCACTCGTGCTCGTGGCGCGGGTTCGCCGCCTCGATCGAGTAGGCGCCGGCGTTGACCCGCAGCATGTGGCCGACGATGGCGTCGAGCGGCGCGTCGGCGACGTGCGGGACGTGCCAGCTCCCGTAGCAGACGTGGTAGCGGACGTCCTCGGCCGGGATCCCACGGAGGGCGTGGTTCAAGGCGTCGATCCGCAGGTCCGCCCACCGCTCCCAGACCCCCTCGCCCTGGGAGTGGAGGTGGTCGTACATGTTGGCGAGGACGGCGTCGTCGACCTGCAGGATGAACCCGGCATCGTGGACGGCGAGGTATTCCTCCCGCAGCGCCTCGGCGATCGCGAAGACGTACTCCTCCTCGCTGGCGTAGTACTCGTTGATGCCCTGGTAGGCGGTGCTCGCCGGCGCCACGGTGGTGAAGAACAACTCGACGTCCTCCGCCCGCACCCCCGGGTCGTCGCCCGCGGCCGCCAGGTTCTTCAGGTCACGGTCGATCAACGCGCGGCCCGTGTACGCGATCGGCCCGACGCAGACCTCCGCCGGGGCCCCGACAAGCGCGCGGGGCATGTCCGAAGCCTCGAAGAAGCCAGGGAAGCGGTCGCGGTCGCGGCCGAGCCAATCCAGAGGCACCAACTGCTCCGGCCGCACCTCGTAGCCGCTGATGCGGCCCAGGATGTAGTTCGACCAGGACGCCTTGCCGAACTCCCCGTCGTTGACGACGTCGAGCCCGCACGCCGCCTGCCGGCGCACGACCTCGGCCACATCGGCGGTGAGCTCCGCCTCGTAGGCGGCCTGCCCGGTCGGGCCCTCCGCCGAGGCCGATGCCGATGCCGAGGCCGAGGCCGATGCCGATGCGGAGGCCGCGGCGAGGTCGAGCAGGCGAGACGGGCGGATGACGCTCCCGACGTGCGTGGTGAGGAATCTTCCTTCGCTGCGCTTCATTTCCTAGAGAGCCACTTCCCGTTCGTTCTCGGGGGC
>WQVT01000475.1 GCA_009785715.1 Acidimicrobiaceae bacterium
ACGTATTCGTGGTTGCCCGGGCTGGCCACGCCGAGGGGACGGGCGCCCAGCGAAGCGGCGATCTGCACGGCGGTGTGACCCACACCGCCAGATGCAGCCGTGATGAGTACGGTCTCACCGGGCTGGAGGCGACCGCGGTCGACCAGTCCCTCGTACGCCGTCCCGGCTCCGATCACCAACGCCGCCCCATCCTCGAAGCTCATGCCCTCCGGCATGAGCGCCAGGCCGTCCATCGTCAGCACGGCATATTCGGCGAACCCGCCTCCTGTCGGGAACAGGGTCCCAAAGACGCGGTCCCCCGCCTTGACGTCCGCCCCGTCGCCGACCGCCTCGACGACTCCGGCGACCTCTTGGCCGGGCACAAAGGGCACCGCGATACCCGGGAAGGCGCCGCTCAGGAACTGCGGGTCCCACGGACCGACGCCGGCGACGTGGACCCGGACCAGCGCCTCTCCGGCGCCGGGCACCGGATCCGGTCGCTCACCGAGCTCGATCCGCTCGACTCCAGCCAGCTCCGTGACAAATGCTGCTTGCATCGCTTTCGCCTCCACAACGTCTGCGCCCGACTCGACTCCGGACCAATTCGATTCTGGTCCAGTGTCGTTCAACGTCGTCAGTATCGAGGCGGTAAGGGTGACCGGGCATCGCCCGGTCGGGGTGATTCCGGGCCAAACCGACGTGCCCGGAACCACCCTGCCGCTTCCCCGTCAGTCGGCCTCAGCCGGTTCTTCGCTGGCGACCGAGACGAGCTCCGCGCCTGCGGGCCCATGGCCACGCCCGGGGTCATCGCCGATCTCGATATCGACGCGGCCCGGGACGTGCCGGGGCGCCGACCGTCTCACCACCCGCGTGCCGGGCCACCACGCCGCCGGGCCGAGCAGGCGCAGCAGGGCGGGGACCACGAGCAGACGGATCACGGTGGCATCGACGACCACGGCCGCCGCCAGGCCGAGCCCGACCACTTTCAGGCTGAGCTCGGGGGAGGTGACGAAGCTGCCGAAGACGAGCGCCATGATGGCGGCGGCCGCCGTGATCACCCGAGCTGTACGGCCGAGGCCCACCCCGACCGCGGCGTTCGGGTCCCGCACCTCGGCCCGGGCCTCGCGTATGGCTCCGAGGAGGAACACCTCGTAGTCCATCGACAGCCCGAACACGATGGCGAAGAGCATGGGCGGAATCCAGGGGGCGATGGGGGCAACGGTTGCGCCTATGGCGCTCGCACCCCAGCCCCACTCGAAGACCGCCACCATGATCCCGTAGGCGGCTCCCACCGACAGCAGGTTGAGGATGACCGCCGTGGCGGCAACGATGACGGAGCGGAACCCGATCAGGAGCAGGATGAAGCTGATCGCCAGCACCCCGCCGAGCAGCCACGGGAGACGCTCAGAGGTCTTGTGGGCAAAGTCGATGTTGCCGGCGGTCTCGCCACCGACGTGGGTGACGAGCCCACTGCCGTGGTCGGCCGCGGCAACGACGTCCGACCGCAGGTCCTTGACCAGCTGCGCCGTCGCCCGGTCGGCGGGACCGGTGGTCGGGATGACCGTGATGAGGGCAACCTGACGGTCCGGGCTCAGCTGCGGTGGGGAGACCGAGGCGACGCCGGGCTGGCGGGCGAGGGAGTCGCGCAGTTCGCCGACCGCGCCGGGGGCGGCGCGGGAGGTGTCGGTCGTCACGATGATCGGCCCGTTGACGCCGGGGCCGAAGCCCTCGCTGTTCAACTCGTAGGCGATCCGGGTGGTGCTTCCGGCCGGATCCGTCCCTGCGTCCGCCGTGCCCAGATGCATCGATAGCGCCGGGGCGGCCAGGAGGAACAGGACGAGGAGGCCACCCGAGGCCAGGAAGGCAGGGCGCCGCTCGATGGCACGGACCAGTCGCCGCGCCCCGAGGCGCTCACCCCTGTGGGAACGGCCGATCCTTGCGCCGGCGAAGCCGAGCATCGCCGGCAGGAGGGTCAGGGTGGCGGCCACCGCGATCGCCACGGCCATCATGCAGCCGACGGCGAGGCCGTTGTAGATGTTGAGCCCCATCACCGTGAGGCCCGCCAGTGAGATGGCGACCGTCGCTCCGGCGAGGACGACCGAGCGCCCGGCCTTCGACGCTGCCGCCACGGTGGCCCCGAGGATGTCGCCCGGCCGGTCGGCCAGGGCGGAACGGAATCGGGTGACCATGAGCAGCGTGTAGTCGATGCCGACGCCGAGGCCGATCATCGCCGCCACCTGATCCGTGAAATCCGGGGTGGCGACCCAGCGGGCGGCGACCGCGATCAACGGCAACGAGACGCCGATGCCGACCAGGGCGACGACGATCGGGAGGCCGGCGGCGATGGCCGAACCGAGCACCAGCAGCAGGATGATGAGGGCGGCGATCACGCCGACGAACTCGCTCTTCGGCATCGAACCGCTCTGGAAGGAGTCGCCGCTGAAGGCCACCTCGACGCCGTCCGCCCGCAACGGCCCTGCCCGGTCCTGCACGGTCGAGGCGACGGTTGTGGGATGGTCGTTGGTGCCGTTGGCCATGGTGAACGACGCCGCCAGGATCCCGTCGTGCGGCGCCTGCTGCACGGCGCCGACGGCGGTCACGCCCGGGACCCGTTCGAGGGATTTCAACCACTCGTCGACGGCCGCCCGGTGGGCACCGACCTTGGCGAAGACGACCTGGTCCTCCTCGCCGGCGGCGGCGGGGAAGTGCTGTTGCACCATGTCGAGGGCGGCCTGGGAGTCCGTCCCGGGGAGCGTGCCCTGGTTGTTCCACGGGGCCGAGAAAGCTGGGCTGGCCGCGAAGGCGGCGATGATCAGGGCAAGCCAGGCCAGGACGACCCGCTTGCGATGGACGAAGCAGGTTGTGGCGATGCGGGCAAGCATGGGGGGACTGCTCCTTTCTGATGGGGTTGGGTGCTACATCGGGGGCGCGCGCGGCCAGAGACCGGTCCGCGGCATGCAAACGCTCGGAAGTGGGGGTTGGGGCTGGCTCAGGCGGGGCCGTAGCGGACGGTCACGGCTCCGTTGTTCGAGACGGCGGTGATCGTCTGGCTTCCGGTGGGGTCGGTGCGCACCGGGGTGGATACCCGCCCGTTGTTCGAGT
>WQVT01000476.1 GCA_009785715.1 Acidimicrobiaceae bacterium
CGGCAGCTCGCGCTCGGTGACGGGCCGATCGCCTCCCCCGTCCGGGGTGCGGGTCATCAACATCAGGTTCCCGCTGAAGTTCGACAGCGCCGTGCGGGTGCCGTCCGCGCCGGTGCGGGCCAGGACGAGACGCGTGCGGAACTGCGATTCGGGGTGGGTGCAGGTGAACCAGTTGCTGAGCTCGAGGTCGACCCGCTTCACGGGCCGGGGCAGGAAGCGGTAGACGTCACGCCAGGCGCCGGCGGCGACCGTCTGGAGGATCAGTTCGTCGCCGTCCTCGATCACCCGGAACGACCAGCCGGCCTGCTCGTAGGGCCCACCGGGACCGAAGGGGATGGGATCGAGCAGCGTGCCGTTGCCGAACCCGACGTCCGCGTGCCAGGCCCGGCCGTCCATGGTCACCCGCAGCAACTGGTGGGTGAGCGGGCGCTCGGCGCCCGGCGGCGCGTTCCACATGACGCGGGCGAGCATTGGTTCGACCGTCGCGCCGAGCGCCTCGAGGGCCGCGCCGAGCAACAGGTTCTGCTCGAAGCAGTACCCGCCGCGGCGCCGATCGACAAGCTTGCGCTCCAGGTCGCCGGGGTCGAGCGACACCGGGAACCCCCGGTAGGAGTCGAGGTTCTCGAACGGGATCGACGTGGCGTGCGCCCGGTGGATCTCGGCGAACCCGGCCGGGCCCTCGAGGCCGATCCGTCGGAGATAACTGTCGAGATTCAGCACCCGACGACCTTACCCAGCTCTTACCGGCGGGTTTGCGGGAAGATACCTACTGATGCCGGGGCTATCGCTTCTCCCTATCGCGGCGCCGTTTGGGGCGGCGTTTCCGGGGTCGTTTGGGTCTCGGTTTGCGTCTCGGCTTGCCGGGCTGGTTGCGGGTCCTGGCGCTCGGCGGCGCCGGCCAAGGCTTCGACGATCTCGGGGTACAGGGTGCGCAGGCCCCGCCACACGAGACGGCCCCGGGGAGTCGAATCGAAGGTGGCGGCCCACCGGATGTGCGTGCCGTCGCCGGTCGGAGTGAGGGTCACCTCTGCCCGGTAGTTGCGGACCGGGATCCCGCGGATGACGGTGTAGGCGAGTCGCCGACCCTCCTCGACCTCCAGGATCTTCTCGACCGAGACGGGGTAGCGCATCAGGTAGCGGCGCGAGGACTGCAACCACTGGACGGCACCCGGCCCGCGCGGCGAGGTATCGCCCGGCCGCCGGTACTTGGCGGCGCGCCACGGCCCCCAGTCGGGATAGCGGGTGGCGTCCGAAACCAGCGCCCAGACCGCCTCAGGCGTCGCCCGTGCGGTCCGTTCGGCTGACAGCTCCAATCGCTCCATGGTTCGCTCCAGTCCGTACCATCTGGTACATGAACCAAACGGTACAATCGTGCATGGCCCCTTCGCAAGCGCGGGAACGGCTGCTCGAAGCTGCGGTGGAGCAGGCACTGCACGGCGGGATCATCGGCCAGAGCCTGCGCCAGGTGGCGGCGGCGATCGGCACGAGCCACCGCATGCTGCTGTACCACTTCGGCTCCCGCGAGGGGTTACTCGTCGCGATCTGCAACACGATCAACGAGTCCGTGGCCGGCTCACTGGACCGCTGGGAGGATCCCCGGGCGCTCTTTCAGCACTTCACGGACCCCGAGGCGTGGCCGTGGGACCGGCTGTTCATCGAGCTGTATGCGAACGCGCTCTTCGGCGGGTCGGGGAGCGAGGAATTCTTCGAGGCGAGCGTGCAGCGCTGGATCGACGCGCTCGCGCGACAGCTGGTCGAGCAGGGAACCGACGAGGCCTCCGCCCGGGTCCAGGCGCGCCTCCACCTCGCCGTCGCCCGCGGGCTGCTGCTCGACCTGCTCGCCACCGAGGAGCGCGACGAAGTCAACCGGGCTTTCGAGCACTACCTGCAGCTCGTCGGCCAAGCAGCCGAGAGGCCGCCCGGCGTCTGAGCGTCGAACGTTGGCTACTGCCCGTTGCCCCGGGCGACCCAATCCTCGATGAGCGACCGGCCCAGCACCTCGTAGTGCTCCTCGGTGGCGGCCAGGTGCTGGCGGGCGGCGAAGAGGTTCCGCAGGTGGCGCTGCATCGGGTGTGACAGGGAAAGCGCGCGACCGCCGCCGTAGCGGAACAGGTTCGACACGACGTCCACGCACGTCTCGGACACGTACGTCTGCGACACCATCGCGGCACGCTGCACGTCCGCCGGCACCGGCACCCCGGCGGTCGCAGCCTGGAAGCCGGCGTTCATCGCCTCGCGGTAGTAGAGCCGGACCGAGTCGACCCTGGTCTTGGCCTGACCGAGCTCCTTGTGGAACACCCCACGCTCGGCGAGCGAGGTGCCACGCGACCGGCGGAAGTCGCTGACCATGGCGATCATGTCGTCGATGGCCCGCGTCGCCACGCCGACCGAGATCGCCGGGACCTCGTTGCCGACGAAGAGGACCCCCTCCTGGTGGAACAGCGGGCCTCCACGACGGATGCCAGCCCGCCGGTCGTAGGTGAGCTCCTTCGGGACGAAGACCTCGTCGAGGGAGAAGTCCGAACTGCCCGTGCCCTGCAGGCCGGCCACGCGCCAGTTGTCGTGCACGGTGGCGTCCGACTTCGGGGCCACGAACCCGAACTCGCTCCCCGGCTTACCGGGCTCGACTCCCTCGACCTGTGCCGCCCCCAAGACCCAGTCGGCATGGTGGACGCCGCTGGCGAAACCCCATCGCCCGGTCACCACGTAACCGCCCCTCTTGCGCCGGGCCCTGCCCCGCTCGGCGTGGGGCTGGCCGGCGACGACCGGAAGCCCGGCCGGCGACGAGAAGATCCGGGCCGCTCCCTCGTCGGACAGCCGGCCCGCCGCGATGCCCGTCGAGCCGCAGCCGATCATCATCGCCCACCCCGACGAGGCGTCGTAGTAGGAGACCTGCTCGACCAGGTCGGCGAAGGCCAGCGGGTGCAGCGGGCGGCCGCCCAGCTCTGCCGGAGTCTTGAGCCAGAACAGGCCGAGATCCCTGAAGCGCGCCACGACGTCCGCGGGGAGTGTTCGCTCCTCCTCGGCCCGCAGCGTCGCGCCCTCGAGCTCGGGCCGCATGGCCCGCACCGCCTCGAG
>WQVT01000477.1 GCA_009785715.1 Acidimicrobiaceae bacterium
TCTTCGGTATCGGCCCCGTCGATGCCTCCAACCGGGCGATCGAGCGGGCGGGTATCGGCTGGGGTGATATCAGCACCGTCGAGCTCAACGAGGCCTTCGCGGCCCAGTCGCTGGCTTGCCTCGGCGAGTGGCCCGAGCTGGACCCCGAGCTCGTCAACCCCTCGGGCGGCGCGATCGCCATCGGCCACCCGCTCGGCTGCTCGGGGGCCCGCATCCTGACCACCCTGGCCCACCGCCTGCACCGCGCCGGCGGAGGCTACGGGCTGGCGACGATGTGCATCGGCGTCGGGCAGGGGATCGCCATGGTTCTCGAGGGCGTTTGAGACTGATCAGTTGGAGAAAGGTGCGCTGATGGCAATGACCGAGACGGGGGTCATAGATCCCCCTTATCACTGGCCGGACTACCGCTCGACGGAGCTGCGGGCCCCCAAGCACCCGCTGGTCCCGTTGCCGATCGGGCCGACCGAGGCGCACGGCCCGATCTTCGGCGACGCCCCCGTCCGCCCCGGCGAGCACGACCTCACCCGCCAGCACGACGGCGAGCCGATCGGCGAGCGGATCAACGTCTCGGGGCGGATCCTCGACAGCTCGGGCCGCCCGATCGCCAACCAGCTGGTGGAGCTCTGGCAGTCCAACTCCGCCGGCCGCTACCGGCACATCGTCGAGCAGCACGACGCCCCGCTCGACCCGAACTTCACCGGGGCCGGCCGTTGCCTCACGGACTCGAACGGCGCCTATCGCTTCGTCACCATCCAGCCCGGGCCCTACCCGTGGGGGAACCACCCCAACGCCTGGCGGCCGGCGCACATCCACTTCTCGGTGTACGGGCACGCATTCACCGAGCGCCTGGTGACGCAGATGTACTTCCCCGGCGACCCGCTGCTCGCCTACGACCCGATCTACCACGGGGTGCGCGACGAGCGGGCCCGCGAGCGCATGATCTCGACCTTCGACTGGGACACGACCGAGGACACCTGGGCGCTCGGCTACCGCTTCGACATCGTCGTCGGCGGCCGCCTGGCGACGCCGCTCGACGATCACCACCCGCTGGAGACGCATCGATGACGACCACCTCCACCTCGGACGCCCAGAGCCTGGCCCGGGAACAGCACTCCGCTCCGCACGTGCCGCCCGACGGCCCCACCCCGTCGCAGACCATCGGGCCGTACTTCCGCATCGGCATGGACGGCTTCGAGCCCACGGACCTGGTGGCGCCGGGGACTCCCGGGGCGATCACGATCTCCGGTCGGGTGATCGACGGCGCGGGCGCTCCGGTCTCCGACGCCTCGCTCGAGATCTGGCAGGCCGACACCGACGGCGCATTCCCGGCCGCCCCAACCGATGACGGGCCCGACTCCTGGACGGGGGAGCGGTGGCACGGCTGGGGCCGCTCCATGACCGACGACGACGGCGCATTCACCTTCACGACGGTCAAGCCCGGCCCCGTTGGCGATGGTCAGGCTCCCCACATCGACATCACCGTGTTCTGCCGGGGCGTCCTGCAGCGGCTGGTGACCCGCCTCTACTTCCCCGACGAAGCCGCCGCGAACGGCACCGATCCCGTCCTTGCCGCCGCCGGGGACCGGGCCGCAACCCTGGTCGCCGAGGCCGAGGGGCCCGGGCGCCTGCATCACGACATCGTGCTCCAGGGCGAGCGCGAGACCGTCTTCTTCGTCTGGTGAGCCGCGGCGGAGACGAGGTGGCCTCTCGCGCGCCAAAAGCGACCTATATGGTCGGTTGCGGCGCGCAAGACCACAACGGCGCGCAGAACGCGACCCGGGTCACCTCGGACCGGAGGTTGGCTCCGGGTGCCTGAGCTGCTGAGCGCCGTGGTGGTCACCGACGAGATGGCGGAGGTCACCGGTGACCGTGCGTGGCTGCGGGCTCTGCTCGACGCCGAGGTGGCCCTGGCGCGGGCCGAGGCCGACGTCGGGGTGATCCCGGCCTCGGCGGCCGAGGCCATCGCCGCGGCCGCCCGGGTCGAGGACTTCGACCCCGCCGCCCTCGGGAGAGCCGCCCGCGGCGGCGGGAACCCGGTGATCCCGCTGGTCGACGCCCTCGCCGCGGCCGCCGGCGACCCGGCGTCGGGCTGGGTCCACTGGGGTGCAACCAGCCAGGACATCATGGACAGCGCCCAGATGCTGGTGGCGCAGCGCGCGCTGCTCCCCATCCGCTCGGCGCTCCTCGTGCTCGCCGACGCCTGCGCGTTCCAGGCCGAGGCGCACCGCCACACCCTGATGGCCGGCCGGACCCTGCTGCAGCAGGCCCTGCCGATCACGTTCGGGTTGCAGGCTGCCGGCTGGCTGTCGGGGGTGACCGACGCCGACTCCCAGGTCGAGATGGCGGCCGGATCGCTGGCCGCAGAGCTCGGCGGGGCGGCGGGCACGCTGGCGTCGCTCGGCGACCGGGGTCCCGAGGTCGCTGACCGCTTCGCCTTCCACCTGGGGCTGCCCGAACAGACGCTTCCCTGGCACACGGCCCGCCAGCGGGTCGCCGCCCTGGCCGGAGCGCTCGGCACCGTGGCGGGCACGGCCGCCAAGATCTCGGGAGACGTTGCCCTCTTGATGCAGACCGAGGTCGGTGAGGTCTTCGAGCCGGCGGGAGCCGGCCGGGGTGGTTCGTCGACCCTGCCGCACAAGCGGAACCCGGTCGCCGCGGCGGCGGTGGCCACGGCGTCCCGCCAGGGTCTGGCGCTCCTCCCCGTCCTGTACGGATCGCTCATCGCCGAGCACCAGCGGCCCGTGGGGGCGTGGCAGTCCGAGTGGGAGGCGCTCTCCGACCTGCTGGCGCTCGCCGGGTCGGCCGCCGCCCAGACCGCGGAGACCGTCGCAGGGCTCGAGGTCCACCCCGAGGCGATGGCGGCCAACCTCGACCGGACCCGCGGGTTGCTCATGGCCGAGCGCGTGTCGCTCGCCCTGGCGGGTGCCGCCGACCGCAGCGGTGGTGGGTCCATCGGCCGCCCGGCCGCCAAGGCGGCGGTGGAGGCGGCCAGCCGGCGGGTCGTCGCCTCGGGCCGCACGCTTGCGGAGGAGCTGGCCGACGACGAGCTGGTGGCCGGGGCGTTGCCGCCCGAA
>WQVT01000478.1 GCA_009785715.1 Acidimicrobiaceae bacterium
GCCAGCCGCTGTATCTGTTCTCCCACGCGCTCGATTCCACGACCAACGGGGCCGGGATCACGGCGTTCGGAGGAACGTTCAGCACCGTCCCCGCACCCTGAGCCGGGCGGGTACCCGCATACACCGGCGGCCTGACGCGCTCGCGTCAGGCCGCCGGCCTGGCTCCGCCCCGGCGTTAGCATCGCCGGAATGCAGCGTCATGTAGATGCCGTGGTGGTGGGCGCCGGCTTCAGCGGCATCTACATGACCCACAAGCTGCGGCAGATCGGGCTCAGCGTCGTCTGTATCGAAAAGGGCGAGGGGGTCGGCGGCACCTGGTACTGGAACCGGTACCCCGGTGCCCGCGTCGACACCCACAGCGTCGAGTATTCGTTCAGCTTTTCCGAGGAGATCCAGCAGGAGTTCGACTGGACCGACGTCATGCCCACGCAGCCCGACGTCGAGCGTTACCTGAACTTCGTCACCGATCGGCTCGACCTGCGCCCGTGCATGCTCCTCGGCACGGCGGTGACCCGGCTCAGCTTCGACGAGGACACCGGCCGGTGGACGGTCGAAACAGACAGCGGCCAGCGCTGCGATGCCCAGTTCGTGGTCGCCGCCACCGGGGCGCTGTCCGTGCCGATCGAGCCCGACATCGCGGGGCTCGACACCTTCGGGGGAGAGACGCTTTACACGAATCGCTTCCCCGCAGAGGGCTACGACTTCCACCACCACCGCGTCGGGGTGATCGGCACCGGGTCCTCGGGCATCCAGTGCATCCCGGTCATCGCCGAGCAGGCGGATCAGCTCTACGTCTTCCAGCGCTCGGCGGCGTACACGCGTCCGTCGATCGCCCGACCGTTCGAGCCCGGTGAGCTCGAGGCGATCAAGGAGCAGTACCCCGCGATCCGGGCCCGTGAGCGGGCGGCGTTCGGCGGGCTGATCTGGCTCAACGCGATCGAGCGCGACGGCCCCCCTCCGGAGCGCAAGATCCTCGACACCCCGCTCGAGGAGCGGATGGAGGTGCTCGACGAGCTGGCCTGGGAGGCGCCGCTGGCGTGGGCCGACGTGCTCACCGATCTCGAGGCCAACGACGCGGCACGCGACCTGTACGCCGAGCTCGTCCGCAGGGTCGTGGAGGACCCCGAAACGGCCGCCTCGCTCGTCCCGCACTATCCGATGGGGTGCAAGCGGCTCGTCCTCGACGTCGGGTACTACGAGGCGTTCAACCGTCCGAACGTCCGCCTCGTCGATCTCCGCAAGGGCGGGATCGAGCGGATCACCCCGTCGGGGGTGAAGACGGCTCAGGGTGACTTCGAGATCGACGTCCTCGTGTGCGCCACCGGGTTCGATGCGATCACGGGCGCGCTGAAGCGGATCGAGATCAAAGGCCGTGAGGGCAGGACGCTGAACGAGACGTGGGGGGAGCTCGGCCCGCTTGCCTACCTCGGCCTCCAGATCCCCGGCTACCCGAACCTCTTCACCGTCAACGGGCCGGGCAGCCCGTCGGTGCTCACCAACATGGTGGTGGCGATCGAACAACACGTCGAGTGGATCGCCGAGTGCATCGCCCAGGTGCGCGAGCGAAACCTCCACACGATCGAGGCGACCCTGGAGGCGAGCGAGGAATGGGCCCTGCACGTCGGTTCACTCGCCGAGGGTTCCGTCCGGACCGCGGAGAGCTGCCAGTCGTGGTATCTCGGCGCCAACGTCCCGGGCAAGCAGCGCCTCTTCCTCCCGTACGTGGGTGGACTGCCGCGCTACCGCGAGCGCTGCCGGGAGGTCGCCGACGAGGGCTACACCGGGTTTCAGTTCAGCTAGCCGGCGTGCCCTCGTCGTTCATCTGCCCGCGGTGGTCAGTCGAAGGTGGGCCTGCGGTCGCGGGTTCGCTTGAGCTCGAAGAAGCCGTCGGTCGAGGTCACCGCCGCCACGCCGTCCCACAACGTGCCGGCTGCCTCGCCCTTGGGGGCGGGGGTGATGACCGGGCCGAAGATCGTGTTGCCCCGGATCCGGATCACCGGCGTGCCGACGTCGGTGCCGACCTGGTCGAACGCCTCGTGATGCGAGGCCTTGATCTTGTCGTCGAACTTGTCACTGTCGGCGGCGCCCACCAGCGACTCCGAAAGGCCCACTTCCGCGAGGGCCTCGGGGATGACCGTCGGGTCCTCGCGACGGCCCTGGTTGTGGAGCCGGGTGCCGATCGCGGTGTAGAGGGGGCCGAGGATATCCGGACCCTTCTCCTCCTCCGCTGCGGCGACCACGCGGATCGGCCCCCAGGCCTTGGCCATCCGCGCCAGGTAATCCTCGCTGAGCCCCTTGCCCTCGTGCTGGATCAGGTTGAGGTAGGCGAGGGACATGATCCGCCAGTCGGCACGAACCGGGCGCACCTTCTCGACCTCGGTGATCCAGCGTGAGGTGATCCACGCCCACGGGCACAGCGGGTCGAACCAGAACTGAACGTCTTCGCGCGTGTCATCCGTCATATCGCTGGCAACCTGTCGCGGCGCTCGGCTATTCCCGTCCGGAGCCTTCGGCGCAGGCACTCGCCTACGATCGACTCCAGGTCGACCGCTAGAGCTGGGGGAGTTCGCCGTGGACAGGGAAGAACGTCGGGAGTTCGTGCGCAGCCACCGAACCTGCATCTTCGGGTACAACCGCAGGAACGACGGCCCGGCGATGACGGTCGTGTACTACCTGATGGACGGCGACGACCTGCTCGTCACGACCATGGCCACCCGTCAGAAGGCCTTCGCCGTGAAGCGCAATCCGAAGGTCAGCATCTGCGTCCTCGACGAGAAGTGGCCCCTCACCTACCTCCAGGTCTACGGCGAGGCCAAGCTCGAGGAGGACTTCGGCCTGGCCGTCGACGTCATGTCGCGGGTCATCGACCTGATGGCCGGCGAGAAGATGCCGGAGTCGAAGCGTCCCGAGATCGAGAAGATGTGCCGGGACGAGGGGCGGGTCGCGATCCGTATCACGCCCTATGCCACCTTCGAGACCCCGCCCCGGCACGTCTACAAGGCCGACGACATCGACACGCTCAGCCACTTCACGAGTAACAGCCAGCCCTGGTGAGCTTCGCCCCGGACCCGC
>WQVT01000479.1 GCA_009785715.1 Acidimicrobiaceae bacterium
CGCTGCCCCTCGCTGCGCCGCCCGCCCTCCGCTGCCGCCGGGCTGGCGGTCGGCCGTCCCGATCGCTGTCGCAGGGCCCGGGTAGCGTGCTGCCGATGACCCTCCCCCTCTGGGACACGCCGGCGGTCCCCCAGGCCCGCACGGTCACCCTGGTCCGCCTCGCCGGCGAGATCGCCAGAGCGATGTCGGCCGTCGGCCTGGTGGCGGTGGAGGGCGAGGTCCACCGGCCGAGCACCGGCCGCACCGGCTGGACCTGGTTCACCCTGCGGGACCGGGCCGCGCAGATCGAGGTGCGCGTGCCCCGCGCCGCCGCCGGCCGGAGCCGGGTGGTCGCCGGCGAGCGGGTGCTGGTCGTCGGGCGCCTCGAATGGACCCCCGACCGGGGAGCGGTGCACCTGGTCGCCGACGAGGTCAGCCCGGTGGGGGCCGGCGCCGTGGCGGCGATGATCGCCGAGGTCCGGGAGCGCCTTGCGGCGGCCGGGCTGCTCGACCGTCCCCGACGCCGCCTCCCCGTGCTCCCCGCCGTGATCGGCGTCGTCTGCGGCTCGGACGCGGCGGTGAAGAAGGACATCGAGTCGGTGGTGGCGGCCCGGTTCCCCGGATACCCCGTCCACTTCCAGGAGACGACCGTTTCGGGGCCCGGGGCGGCGCTCTCCATCGTCACCGCCCTCGAGGCGATCGTCACCCGGCCGGGCGTCGAGGTCGTGATCCTCGCCCGCGGCGGCGGCGACGCCACCGCGCTCCTCCCGTGGAGCAGCGAGGACGTGTGCCGGGCCGTCGCGGCCGCCCCCGTCCCGGTCGTCTCGGCGATCGGCCACGACGGGGACCACCCGCTCTGCGACGAGGTCGCCGACCTGCGCGCCGGGACCCCGTCGATCGCGGCGGCCGCCGTGGTCCCCGACCGGGCGGGCCTCCTCGCCCGGCTCGAACAGGCCCGCGTGGGCGCCGCGCAGGCGCTGATCGCCCAGGCCGACGGCGCCACCCGGCGCCTCGGCGCCGTCGACACCGAGGTGTCGCTCCGGCGCGGCATGGACCGTGCGGCCAACAGGCTCGAGGGCATCGGGGTCCGCCTGGGCGACCTGCACCCTAGGCGCCGGCTCCAGGTCTGCCGGGACCGCCTGGCGGTGGTCGTGCCGGCCCGCCCCATCTGGGAACAGCTCGGTCGCGCCGCCGGACGGCTCGACGCCGACGGCCGCCACCTGCGGGCCCTCGGACCGCAGCGGGTGCTGCGCCGCGGGTACGCCGTGGCCACCCGGGAGGACGGCCGGGTGCTGCGGCGGGCGTCCGAGGTGGCAGTGGGTGAGCGGATCGGCGTGCGGCTGGCGCAGGGGTCCCTTGCCGCACGGGTCGAGGCGGTGGAGGACGGCGCTGATGGCTGAGGAGAGCCCGGATCCCCGGACCTTCGAGGAGCTGATGGCCGAGCTCGAGGCCGCCACCGAGCGGCTGGCCACCGGCGAACTCGGGATCGAGGCGGCGGCCGAGCTCTACGAGCGCGCCGAACGCCTCCACGCGCTGGCGACCGAACGGCTGGCGCAGGTCCAGGCGCGCGTCGAGCGCCTCGCTCGGCGGAACGCCTGATCAGCCGACACTCGGACCATTTTCGGGAAACCAGATGGTTCGAGTGATCTTTAGCCAACGCCGCGTGGTCACGTCGACCATGCGCGTCGCGCATCAACTGGAGACCGGAAACACCATCGGATATCGAGCGTGCGTCTTCCAGGAGGGCCGACATTTCATAACCCGAAACCGGATCCGGCACCCGAACTCCTTCCGAGATATGCAGGGAGAACCGCCAGCTGTGGAGCGTTTCTACCGCCACCAATCTTCGTCACTATGCGTTTCGTGCATACGTTCACCTACGCATGGTCGGGCGTCGAGACTTCCTTGTCCCGTCTGGATTTTGCGGGTCACGCTCGTTGCGGTTCTGACCCTCCCGTCGGAATCAGCCTTTCAAAGCTGGTTTGTCCTGACTACGATTCGTGAAAGAGTCACCACCATCGGTGGGGGAAGTCCCCGGTAATCCGCACAACGGCCGGGCAGCGCCTGGGCAGTAGGGAGGGCACATGCGAATTGGTCGGCAACAGCCGTCTAAGCCCGTGGGCGTCCGCAAGGTGGTCGTGCGTTCCGCGTTGCCGTTGCTCTTCGCTCTATCCCTGGTGTTCGCCTTGACGTTGCCCACCGCAGCCCAGGCCGCGCCCTCCACCACCCCGTCGGCGTCGGCCCACACATCGGCCGCCAGCACCCAGCCAGCGCCGGCCGGCACCCCGCGGGCACCCGCCTCGGCTCAGGCGACCCCGCCCGCGCCACCCTCCGCTCTCGGCGGCGCGGATCCCAGCATGAGCTTCACCTCCAGTGGGACCTTCACGGTACCCCAGGCGGTCACCTCGATCACCATCGACGCCATCGGCGGCAGGGGAGGCAACGGTGGGTCCCCCACAGCGGCGGGAGGCGCCGGAGGGGTGGCAGCCAGGGTCGTGGGCACCGTCACCGTCACACCGGGCGAATCCCTGACCGTGACCGTCGGCGGCCAGGGCGGCGGTCCGGGCGGCAGTAGCAGCGGCGCCTCCGGCGGCTCCGGTGCCGGCGGCGGTGGGAGCGGCGGAGGGGGAAGCAGCAGCCCCGCGACCTGCTCCAACCCTCTCATCCCGGGGCTCAGTAACGGCGGGGGCGGCGGGGGCGGCGGGGGCGCCAGCGCGGTCCTCCGCGGGACCACCCGTCTCGTCACTGCCGGCGGCGGGGGCGGCGGGGCCGGCGGTGGAGGCACCACCCTTGTCGGCTCCAGCGGCGGAGCCGGCGGGGCCGCCGGTCAGAACAACAACGCGTCTGCGGGCAACGGTTTTACCGGGAACGGCAACGGTACCGGGGACGGCGGTGCGGGGAGCGGTTCCAGTAACACCAACGGGACCGCGGGTGCAGGTGCCACCACGGCCACGTGCGGTGGGGGCGGTGGTGGCGGCGGCGGCGGCTTCTCGTTCGGCGGGTCAGGGGGCGGCGGTGGCGGTGGTCGAGCTCGGCGCCATGGCGCTGCTCCCCGTGGCCTGGGCCACGATCGTCACCGGCACCGTGGTCAC
>WQVT01000480.1 GCA_009785715.1 Acidimicrobiaceae bacterium
CGAGGTCGATCGGGGAGTCGGTCTCCCAGGGGTCGGCGAAGCGCTCGAAGTACCACGAGGAGTCGACGAAGGTGTCCATGGTGTCGGTCTCCCGCTCCGCCGGCCCGCCGCAGCGAGGGCAGGTGGTGTGCAGGAAGCCGGCGTGGTGCTTGAGCGGCGACTCCCCGGTCGGCAGGAACTCGACGT
Source organism: Acidimicrobiaceae bacterium (assembly GCA_009785715.1). Lineage (GTDB taxonomy): Bacteria > Actinomycetota > Acidimicrobiia > Acidimicrobiales > Palsa-688 > WQVT01. The sequence continues at coordinate 187 of WQVT01000480.1, forward strand.
CGTCGGGAAGCTCGACCGGCAACTGGTCTTCGGGTACCGGGACGATCCCGTCGGTCGGGCAATAGACGACCGGGATGGGGCAGCCCCAGTAGCGCTGGCGGGACAGCAGCCAGTCGCGCAGGCGGTAGTTGACCCTGGCCTCGCCGACACCATGGGCGACGGCCCATTCGATGGCCCGGGCCTTGGCCTCGTCGGTGTCGGCGATGCCGTTCAGCCACTGGCTGTTGATAACCCGGCCCTGCCCGGTCCAGGCCTCGCCGTCCCAGCCCTCGGGGGGCTGCACGGTGCGGACGATCGGCAGGCCATAGGCGGCGGCGAAGTCCCAGTCCCGCTGGTCCTGGGCGGGCACTCCCATGATCGCCCCGGTCCCGTAGGTCATGAGGACGTAGTCCGCTACGTAGATGGGCAGCGCCTCACCGGTGTAGGGGTTGCGGGCGTAGGCGCCGGTGAACACGCCCCGCTTGTCGATCGGGCCTTCGGCGGAGAGCCGCTCCAGGTCGGAGCGGGTGCTCACCGCCTCACCGAAGGCGTCCATCTCGGCGCGGCGATCGGGGGTGGTGACAACCTCGACCAACGGGTGCTCGGGAGCGAGGACCATGAATGTTGCTCCGAACACCGTGTCGGGGCGGGTCGTGAAGACGCGGATGGTCTCGTCGGTGACGTCCACACCGTCGGCGGCAAGCACGGGAAAGTCGAGCTCGGCGCCCTCGCTGCGGCCGATCCAGTTGCGTTGCATGACCTTGACCCGCTCGGGCCAGTCGAGGCCGTCCAGGCCCTCGAGCAGCTCGTCGGCATACGCCGTGATCCGGAAGAACCACTGCTCGAGGTCCCGCCGCACCACGACGTCGCCGCTGCGCTCGCAGGTGCCATCGGGGAGGACCTGCTCGTTCGCCAGCACGGTCTGGCAGCCCGGGCACCAGTTCACCGGGGCCTTCTTGCGGTAGGCGAGCCCGGCCTCCAGGAAGCGCTGGAAGATCAGCTGGTTGCCCCGCATGTACTCGGGGTCATGGCTGCGGACCTCCCGTCGCCAGTCATAGCTCGCGCCCAGGCGGGCGAGGCTCGCCTTGAGCTCCTCGATGCGGGCGTCGGTGAACGGGCGCGGGTGGGTGCCGGTCTTGATGGCGGCGTTCTCCGCCGGCAGGCCGAAGCTGTCGAAGCCGATGGGGCTCAACACCGCGAAGCCCTGCATCGTCCGGTAGCGGACGTTCAGGTCGCCGAAGGTGTAGTTGCGGATGTGGCCCATGTGGGCCGGTCCGCTCGGGTAGGGGTACATGCAGAGGACGTAGAGAGGCGGGCGCGGGTCATCGTTCTCGACCTGGTAAGCGCCGGCGTCGGCCCATCGCCGCTGCCACTTCAGCTCGACTGCCTGGGGGTCGTAGACGGCGACCGTCTGCTGCGTCTCCTGCATCATGAGGAGGATACCGGAGGGGTGTGACAGCGACCCCGGCTAGGACCAGCCCAAACCGGCCCGGATCTGCCCGGACGTCAGCTCGAGGAGGCCGCTGCGCTCGGTGAGCTCGTAGCCGTCCCCCATCAGCGCACGGATCTGGACGGTGCGTTCGGTGGGGTCGACGATCCAGAGTTCCTCGACCTGGTGGGCAGCGTAGAAGGGCACCTTTTCGTAGGTCTCGTCGCCCGGGGAGACGATCTCGATGACCACTGCCGCGCTCGGGAGGTAGACCGTCCCCGGGTCGGGATCGCCCCGATGGATGCCCCGGTCGGGCACCCGGAAGTTGTCGGGGTCGCCGAGGTTGAAGGCGCCCGACACCTGCAGGCCGGCCCGCCGTGCCACCGGTTCGAGCAAGACCGCGAGTTGTTGATCGAGCCGAGCGTGCCCGAAGCGAGCCATCGGTGCCACGTGGTAGACGCCTTCCCAGACCTCGTCGAAGTTGTCGAGACCGAGCCTCTTCCGCCGGTCGATCAGTTCGACCACTTCCGCCGGCAGCGGGTCGGGGATGAGGGTCTTCACCTGGATCACGATAGGACAGCGCGCCGGGCGCCCTGGGCTTCCCTGCTAGAGTTTCGATGCCTTCTGGGGGCGTAGCTCAGTTGGTAGAGCGCTTGCATGGCATGCAAGAGGTTCGGGAGTTCGATTCTCCTCGCCTCCACCCCCCTGACCAGGAAGAACGCTCCGGCCCGGCGGCCCGAGATTCCTGAACTGGAGCAACCACTGGAGCAACCCGCTCAGTTGCCACCGAAAAGGCCCTCCATCACGCTTACGTGGGCGTCGATCGAAGGCCTGACCTGGTGGCGGTAGTGCTGCTCCAGCATCCGAGTCGAGGCATGGCCAAGCACGTCGGCGATCACCTCCAGGGGCACGCCGCTGGCCGACAGCAGCGACGCTGCAGAATGGCGCAGCTCGTTGGGCGTCCAATGCCCCAGGCCCGCACGCTCGGTGAGCCGACCGAAGGTGTGACGAAGATTCGACGGGTCGATCGGCGTGCCGACCGCAGTCGTAAACACGAGGCCGCGGTCCTGCCAGGCCGGGCCGGCGTACAGCTGCTCGGCCGCCTGGCGCTTGCGGTGATCCCGTAGCGCCACCCGCACCGGCTCGGGGATCTGCAACGGCCGTCGAGACCTCAACGTCTTCGTAGCGCCGAGCCGCAGCTGGCCCCGCTCACGCTTCAACGAGCCCTCGACCGTCAACCGGCCCCGGTCCAAGTCGACATCGGTCCAACGGAGTCCAGTCAACTCCCCCGGGCGCAATCCGAGCATGAGCCCGGTGACGAACAGCGCCTCCAACCGGTGACCCCTCGCCGCCGCCAGAAGCGTCCCCGCCTCCTCCTCGGTCAGCGAGCGGTGACCCCCGGCCGTCGACCCCGTTGCGGGCATCTCGGCGATCCGGGCTACGTTGCGAGCGACCTTGCCCCGTCGCTCGGCCGCCG
>WQVT01000481.1 GCA_009785715.1 Acidimicrobiaceae bacterium
AAACTTCTGGGTCACCTTCCAGGACGATCCGGTCGGCCTGGCCCAACTCGAGTTCTGCAACGAGGACCACATCCTCTGGGCGTCCGACTACCCGCACCCGGACAGCACGTTCCCCGATTCGCGCCGGATCGCCGAGGAGCAGATGGCGGCACTCACCGCCGAACAGCGCGAGAAGATCCTCCGGACCAACGCCATGCGGCTCTACGGACTCGAAGGAACCGGCCGGTGAGCCCGGAGCGTCGGTGAGCCCGGAGCGTCGGTGAGCAGGTGAGCGGTGGTTAGCCAGTCACGTGCCTGGCCCGACGGGCGGCCTCACGCCCGTCGGAGGCCGCGGCCCCGGCCACGGTCGAACCCGAGGAGATGGCTGGTGGCCGGGATCGCCGTCCTGCTGGCCGCCCTCGGCTTCGCGGTCCTCGCCGTGCTCCGGATCCTGGGCCAGGGTGCGCCCCCGCCGCTGGCGCTCCCGCCGGCGAACGGCGTCATCACCGGTCCGCCGGTCCACAGCCCGATCAGCGGCACGTGGAACGTCACCTCGGGCTCGGAGGCCGGTTTCCGCGTCCAGGAAATCCTTTTCGGCCAGCACCACACGGCCGTCGGGCGGACGTCCGCGGTCTCCGGGGGCATCGTCATCTCGGGGACGACGGTGAACGCCGCCGACTTCACGGTCGACATGCAGTCCGTGACCACCGATGCCGCCGGCCGCAACGTGGCCTTTCACGACTTCATCCTGAAGACGGGAACGTATCCCCACGCCACCCTGCGTCTGCTGGATCCCATCTCGCTCGGCGCCGATCCCGGGGAGGGAAAGGTGGTCACCGAGCACGCCGTGGGCGCCCTCACCCTCCGTGGAGTCACCCGGACGGTGGAGTTCACCGTCAAGGCAGAGCGCCTCGGATCCCGTGTCGACGTCAACGCCGAGATCCCGATCCGCTACGGCCTGTGGCACATTCCCAACCCCAGCTTTGCGATCGCCCACGTGGGCGACACGGGCACGGTCGAGGTCCTGCTCCGCCTCGAACGGAAAACTGCGGGGGGTTGACGGGAATTGCCAAGCCATCCGAACGAGCGCCCCTGTCGTATAAATCGAAGGGAATAACAACCTCGAGGAGCGTGCCGATGCCGACTCACCCCACCATCCTTCGCCACCGCGTTCGCCGGGCGGCGGCCGTCGCCGCCGGCGTCGCCACGCTGGGGGCCGCCTCCCTGCTGACGTCGTTCCCGGCCATGGCAAGCGCCAAGCCGGCCGCAGCGTCCATGGGCCCGGCGACGATCATGGTGGTGCACAACAAGACCTGGGGGTCGCTGCTCGCCCTGAGCAACGGCGACACGGTCTACCGGTTCACGCTCGACACGAAGGACCACAGCAAGTGCACGGGGAAGTGCGCCCAGATCTGGCCGCCCGTCGAGTTGGCCGCGGGCCAGAAGCACCCGATCGGTAAGGGTGTGAGTCACCTGGGGACGATCAAGCGGGCCGGCGGGGCCAAGCAGGTCACCTACAAGGGGATCCCGCTCTACCGGTTCATCGGCGACAAGGCGCCGCACCAGGTCCACGGCAACATCAAGGACGCCTTCGGCCAGTGGTGGAGCGTGAACCCGGCCAATCCGACCGCCATCCCGACGATGCTCCACTCAGCGGCAGGGGCCTCGGCCGGCAAGCAGCCCACTGACACCAGCGGGAGCAACTCGAGCGGGAACAGCAACTCGGGCAGCAGCAGCTCGGGCGGGGCGGCGTTCTGAGCGTGGCGGTCGTCACCTCGGAGAAGGTGGCGCCGCCGGGCGCGGTGACCGCCGGTCGACCGGCGGTCACCGTCACGTCCCGCGTCTACCTCCCGGCCGTGGCCCTCGCCGGGGTCGCGGTCGCCCTGATCGCGGTCGGCGCCGCCACCTCCTGGGGTGGAATCGACTTCGCAGCCTCCCTGTCCAGCCTCCGGCTCACCATCGCCGGCCCGGTGGCACTCGCCATACTCGGGGTGATCCTCGTCGCCGAGCGGGTCCGTCCCGCCCAGCGGCGCCCGCTGGTGGCGCGGGGCGCCCGCCAGGACGTGCTGTACACGGTGCTGCACGCCACGCTCGGCGCGCTGCTCATCACGGCCCTCAGCCTCTCCTTCCAGGAGGTGCTGAGGCGCGTCGCACCCTGGATCGTGCTGCCGAAGATGGGACTGGTGCCACACGGATTGGCGGTCGCCGTCATCTTCGTGGGGATGGACGCCTGCAACTGGTTCGTCCACCTGCTCAACCACCGGGTCCGGGTGCTGTGGCGCTTCCACGAGTTGCACCACTCGCAGGAAGACCTGAATGCCTTGAGCGTCTTTCGGACCCATCCGCTGATCGCCTTCTCGTATCTCCTCGCCTTGGTCCCGGGCCTGCTCCTCTTGGCGAACGGTGCGCTGTCGGTCACGCTCCTCGTCATCTACGGCGGCATCGTCGCCTTCGCGCACTCCAACACGAACCTCGGCTTCGGGCCGCTCCGGAGGGTCTTCGTCAGCCCAAACTACCACCGGATTCACCACCGCTTGGTGGGGGCGCAGGACGTCAACCTCGGCTTCGCCCTCACCGTCTGGGACCAGCTCGCCCGCCGGGCGGTGTTCCCGACCCCCGAGACCGTCAGGATCGACACCGGGATCCCCGGGCGGCCGCTGCGGGTCGAGCAGGAGGGGCCGCGACCCCGGCACCTGGCGGCGTTCACCGCGCAGCTGCTCGGACCGTTTCGCCCGATGCCCGAGCCGGTCGACCTCCCGTCGATCCGGACGGAGGCGAGGGTCATCCGCTCCGAGGATCGCGCGGAGGATTCCGAGCCGGTCGGATCGGGAACAACCCTCTGATGGCCATTTTGAGATCCTCCACCGAAGCTGAACAGGCTGGCGGGCGTACGGGCGGACTCTCCCTACCGGGGCTCGTTTTCGGGGTGCGCTCTGCGTCGCTGCCGAAAGACCTTGCGCTCCTTGCGGCCCGTGCGGCGTTGACCTGGATCTTCATCTACTACGGCGCCGGCAAGCTGTTCGGCGCCTTCGACGGAGGCGGGATTCACGGGACGGCGCAGTACTTCTCACACACGGCCGGCCTGAATCCC
>WQVT01000482.1 GCA_009785715.1 Acidimicrobiaceae bacterium
TAGCAGGTGACGGCGGCCCCGGCCACGATCGCCCGACCGGGTTCCGCCGTCAGCCGGACGTCGTCGGGGATACGGGCCTGGCCGGCGGCGTCGCGGATGACCGCTGCCCACTCGGAGATCGACGGCGTCGGCTCCCCTGCGACGTAGGCCACGCCGAGACCACCGCCCAGGCACAGCTCGGGCAGGCCGAGGGGCAGGAAGACCTCGGCCAGCACCACCATGGCCTTGGCGAAGGAATCCAGGGCGAAGACCTGGGAACCAATGTGGGCATGGAGGCCGACCAACTCGACGGCCGAGCCGGGCCTACGGACCCGCTCGACGGCCGCCGCGGCGGCGCCCGAGGCCACGCCGAAGCCGAACTTCGAATCGTCCTGGCCGGTCTGGACGTACTCGTGGGTGTGTGCCTCGACTCCGGGCGTGACCCGCAGCAGGACCTTCGGCCGGATGCCGGCCTCGGGAGCGAGCTCGTCGAGGCGATCGAGCTCGTCGAAGGAGTCGACCACGATCCGCCCCACCCCGACCTCGATGGCGCTCGCAAGCTCCGCTTCCGACTTGTTGTTGCCGTGGAGGATCAGGCGCTCGGGGGGGACGCCGCCGGCGAGGGCCACATACAGCTCGCCTCCCGTTGACACGTCCATGGACATGCCCTCGGAGTGGACCAGCCTGGCCATCTCCTTGCACAGGAAGGCCTTCGAGGCGTAGGCCACGCCGGGTCCCCACGCCTGAACCGCCTCCCGGCAACGGCGACGCAGGTGGTCCTCGTCGTAGACGAAGACGGGCGTCCCTTCATCCTCGGCCAGGGCCAGCAGGTCGACCCCGCCGATGAGGAGCTGCCCTTTCGGGCCCACCTCCGCGCCATCCGGCAAGAGGTGCCAGGGCACCGGACCGGCGCGGTGGATCCCCTCCGGGGAGGCTTCGGCCGGGTCACGGAACATCTCCCCAGCTTAAAGCCGGCGTCTGACGGCTCCCGCCGCCGCGGCGCGCATTCTGCACGCTGCGAGCCCCGGCAGATCGGGCCGGTCTCCAAGGGCCGGCGGCGTGGCTACCGGGCGAGGCGTGGCGTCCGCTCCCGTTGGCTATGCTCCTCTTCCGGCTCTCGGTGACTTGGCGGGAGCGGCCCGCCCTCGTAGCTCAGGGGATAGAGCACCGGCCTCCGGAGCCGGGTGCGCAGGTTCGAATCCTGCCGGGGGCACCAGCGGAAATCGCCCTGGTCAGCACAAATGTGCAGGTCGGGGCTTTCATGTTTCTACCGCCCGGATACCGCCTGAGACCCCGATTTGCCGCTGAGTTTGGGAGGGTTGTGGGAGGAAAGGTGCCCCGGCGGAGCGCCGGCTTCGATCCCAATCTGCGCTCTCAAGGCGAACCGTGCCTGCTCGCTTGGTCGTCCGAGACGTGGAGGCGCCGCACAGCGGCGTGGTGGCAGCCTGTTGAGTCGAAACCGTCTTCGTCGCATACGAAGGCAACGGCGTGAGCGTTGGTCTCCAGCACCTCAACAAGGCGCTCCAAGGCGTTGCGTCCCAGACAGGCGAACTAGTATGTCGCTCATCATAGCTGGAGTTAGCCGCCCTTGCGCCCTGAGGTCTTTGGTGACACGCTCACCGCTTGGCCGACCAGGACGGTTCGCACGGCATCGTAGGGCGCAGAGCTGTGGAGAGCACGGGAGGTGACCATCGCGCCCTGGACGCTCGCGATGACCGCATGCGCGAGCTCGCGGGCGGGTGCCCGGTCGATGCCGATGGCGACGAAGTGAAAGGCCAGCCGGTCGATCATCTCCGAGAACGCGCGGCGGGTCGTCTCGCCCACGTCGGCTGACTCCTGAGCAGCGCCCTCGGTTACCAGGGGCGCGACTGCGCAGCCGCGCCCGTAGTTGCTGTCCACCATCCCCTCGCGGCTGAGGTTCACGTAGAGCTCGACGAGCTGAGCCGCCGACTCGGCCTGGTCAGCGATCTGATCGATGATGGTGACCTGCTCGTGGGCGTGCGCCTCGGCCGCCTCAATCGCCAGCTGCGTCTTGCCGCCGGGGAAGTGGAAGTACACCGAGCCGCGTGGAGCCTGGCTGAGCTCGAGCACGTCAGAGAAGGCGGTCGCGTGGTAGCCACGCTCACGGATGAGCTGCCTCGCGGCCTGGACCATCTTCTGTTTGGAGTCTGATCGTCGTGCTATGACACACCTACCAGGTTTTGAGCGATAATTTATGGGCAGCATCATAGTATCAGACTTCAGATCGGAGGGAGCAGCATGCCGTTCGTCGACATCACACTGGCCCAGGGCAAGCCGTCCGAGTACGTAGAGGCCGTCTCGCAAGCCGTGCACCACGCACTCGTCGCAGAGCTGGGCATGAAACCAGACGACTACTTCCAGGTCATCCATCAGCACCATCTCAGCGAGCTGAAATTCAACCGCAACTTTCGCGGCGGTCCGCGGTCCGACGACTGGATCGTGTTCACGATCACCGACGGCCTGGAGCGCGGCGAGCCAGCCAAGCGCGAGTTCTACAAGACCCTGGTCCGCCTGCTTGCAGAAGATCCCGGTATCAGGCCGGCGGACGTGTTTGTCATGATGACCGTCACCCCGCCGGAGAACTTCTCATTCGCTGACGGCGTGATCGTCACCGACGTCGCGACCGCCGAACCACTCGCCTCCGCCGCAGAGACTCCCGGCACTCGCGGTGCCTACACCAGAGCGGAGATGGCCGCCGCGATCACCGAGCTGTTCAAGAACAGAGACCGCCGGCCCATCATGCGGATGCTGCGCGACGATGTCGTCCTCAGGGTGCCGGCTACCCTGCCGTACGGCGGGGAGTTCACCGGCGTGGACGTCTTCGGTCGCTTCTTTGCCGGAACCCCTGGCGGCGGCAAGGTCTGGGACTCCTTCACCGTCCACCTCGACGAAGTCATCGAATCCGACGATCACCTCATCGCTCAGCTCACCAATACCGCGATCCCCAAGGGCAGCGACAAGGCGGTGGTCTTCCAGAATCTCTGGCTGTTCAAGGTCACCGACGGAAGGTTCGCCAGCGCTCAGCTCTACGCAGACACCGCCGCCGTGCAGCCCCCAGCCGCCTGA
>WQVT01000483.1 GCA_009785715.1 Acidimicrobiaceae bacterium
CCCCGGAGGCGTTACGTCACCTGATCGCAGAAACCGGTTCGGGTCAGATCATGATAGGGACCGACTATCCGTTCCCCTGGACCAGCACCGAGGTCGACCTCGTTCTCGGTACACCGGGTTTAGATGATGACGAGAGGATTGCGATCCTCGGGGGAACCGCAGCACGACTGCTTGGCATCGCCCCATAAAGGCGTAGTCCAACCCGGGGCCTGGATCCCGGGGCGCTGGCGGATGAGCCCCCGGTCGAGCTTCACCTCGTCCTGATGCGCTGCGATGACAGGCTCATCCTGCGGGTACCGGCTGCCGCCCGGCTTCTCGGTGGACGGCACCTCGAGTCTCGGCCTGTCCATCGTGCGCAGCCTGGTCGGCACCCGGCGCAGGGGACCATCTCGATCCTGGGGACGGCGCCGCGCAACGAGGGCGGGACGCTCGTGGAGCTGCGGGTGCCCGTCGTGGCGCCGGCGGAGGACGACCTGGAGTCCCTGTGACCGATGCGCGTCCATGTGACTGATCTGCGTCCATGTGACGGCGGAGTGACGCCTACTGACCAGTGAGCGCGCACATGGACGGCGATCGAGCACATGGACGGGGATCGCGCACGAGGCCCCGGGGGGTGTCCCCATGTTCTTGTCAAGGGCTGTGAAGAGATTCCGCCGCCTTCGGCGTCGGCTTCCGCACGCCTCGCTCCGCTCGGCGCTTGGGTTCCAACAACGCTGGAGCGGTACTGGCGGCCACCACGGCCCAGCCTTGATCTGAGACCAACGACCGAGCGTTAGCAGGGAGGCGGTGGCGGCCTTTCCCACTGGTGAGACCGCGCTCGCGCCGGAGCTCAGGCTGCGTCTGCGAGGGGTTCTTGAAGTCTGGGCTGGTAGGGCGTGCAGGGCTTTGTTCACCGCGTCGGTGACCTTGGCGGCCAGGCGGGGTGAGCGGGCCTTGACCACTCTGTTGATCCGAGCCTGCCCGGCTGCTCGAAGCGCCGTGAGGGTCGGGTACTTGGCCAACAGGTCCCGGACCCCCGCCTGGGCCAGCCGGGCGCCCAAGGCCCGCTCGAGCGCCGGAGAAATGCTGGTCAACGCGTCGCGCAACCGGTTGGTGATCCGGGTCTGATCGGCGAGCCAGTGCACCTGGCGTCTCCGGGTCCGGGCGGTGTCCGCGATCACGAACGCGTCACGACGGTCGGTCTTGGCCCCCCCGGGACCTACTCGACAGGACCCACGAAGAAGGTAAGGGGGTCCTGATGCCGGCCGCCTGGAACCCGCGTCCGGGCTCAGGGGTCGCCTGCCGCGAGGCGGGTCACACCCCGAGCACGATGCTGGCGACGACGAAGTAGATGATGAGGCCGAGGACGTCGACGACCGTCGTCACGACGGGGGCCGACACCAGCGCCGGATCGACGCCGAAGCGCTTGGCGACCAGCGGGGACAGGCCGCCGACGAGGGCGCCGAGCACGCAGATGAGCAACAGGGACAGGCCCACGACGAACGCCACGGACAGGTCGGCGAAGATCACGCCGGCCCCGATCGCCAGCAGGCCCAGACCCACCCCGAGCAAGACGCCGGTCGCGCACTCGCGGGCCGTCACCCGCAGAGCGTCGGACGGCCGCACCTCGCCGATCGCCAGGGCGCGGACACAGGCGGAGGACGCCTGCGTGCCCACCTTTCCCCCGGTGCCAATGAGCAGCGGGATGAAGATCGCCAGCGCCGCCTCCTCTTCGAGCGCCTCCTCGAAGCCGTAGGCAACCGTCACGGTGAGCAGCGAGACGCCGAGCAGCGGCACCACCCAGACGAACCGGGACCGGGCCATCTTCAGCACGGACACCGCCATGTAGTGCCCGGCCCACGCGTTCGAGCCGCCCTGCCGGGCGGCGTCCTCGGTCTCGGCACGCTCGATGACCTCGTCCGCGTCGTCGTAGGTGAGCAGGCCGATGACCCGTTCTGCGGGGTCGACCACGGGCAGATCGAGCAGGTTGGCGTCGACCATCAGACGGGCGGCGCGCTCCGCCGGCTCGGTGGCGTGGACGTGGGGCGGGTCGGTGACCACGAACTCCGAGACGGGCACGTCATCGGCGGCGAGCACGAGCTCGCGCAGGCTGACCACCCCGGTCAGATGCCCGTCGACGTCGACCACGGGGAGGGTGTAGATGGTCTCTACATCCTTTCCTACGGCGCGCACGTGCTCGAGCGCCGAGGCGACGGACAAGCTCTCGGCGAGCACGACCACCTGCGGGGTCATGTACCTGCCCGCGGACCCCTCGGGGTAGCCGAGCAGGGTCGCGGTCATCTCGCGCTCGGCCGGACTCAGCCCGGCGAGCACGCGCTGGGCCACCGCGGAGGGCAGCTCGCCCAGCATCCGGGCCCGGTCGTCCGGGGCGAGTGCGTCGACGAAGTCGCGAAACTCCTGGTCGCGCATGACGTCGAGCACCGCCTCCTGGGTGGAGGGTTTCAGCTCCTCGAACACCTCCAGGGCGTGTTCGGATTCGAGCAGCCGGAAGGCGGTGGCGGCCGCCTTGGGCTCCATCCGGTCCAGGGAGTCCGCCACCTCCCAGGGGGGGTGTCCGCGCTCCCACTCCTGGGCCGTCCCCAGGTCGCCGCGCACGATGAGCGTGCGAAGGGTGGGCTCGTGGACCTCGGTAGACACCGGCGTCTGCTTCGGGTCTGGGCTGTTCACCACCCGCTCCCTACCCCCACGCCGCGTGGTCGAAATCAACCGTCGCGGGGTCGTGGGTCAGCGCGGAGGCGTTTCCCAGTGGCGGCGAACGGCCCCCGCGAACTCCTGCGCCCGTTCGTAAGGGAAGAAGAGTTTTGCGCCCTCCAGCTCGACGACTTCGCGTACTCCGGGAATGGTGTCGCGCAGCCAGTTTGCCCACTTCAGGTCGAAGAACACGTCGGCGTTGCCCCACACGATGAGCGTCGGAACGTCGAGGCTCCGCAGGCCTGGCTCGGCCGCCCGGAGGTCGCTGGGCTCGAGGCCGGCGATCAAGGCCTGGAACTTCTCGGCTGCGGCGGGCGTGCCCAGCAATGGCTGGAGGAACGCTTGCAGCATCTCGAGGCTCAGGG
>WQVT01000484.1 GCA_009785715.1 Acidimicrobiaceae bacterium
TACCCTTAGGCCCTTTAGGCTCTGGCCACGTGGGGCGCGTGGTGGAACGGCAGACACAGCGGGCTTAAACCCTGCGGCCTTAGAAAGGCATGAGGGTTCGACTCCCTCCGCGCCCACCCGATTTTCCCTGAAAACCCGCAGGTCAGGAGCGTGGGCCAGAGCGGGTAGGGGCCGGTGGCCGCAGGAATTTCCCGCGAGCACGAGTCAGACACGATTCCGGACGCGTCATCAAGGGCTCTTTTGGTGCGCAGCACGCTTCGGCTGGGCGCTCAGGTCGAGCCGAGACGCAGGGATCTTGGGGAGATGGGCCCAGCAGGATGCCGGCGACCCTTGGCTGACGTCATGGGAGGGTTCCATTCCCGCCACCTCCACTGTCATCAAGGACGCGAAAGTGCTGGTAGGAGCCCCTTTAGCGAGGGGCTCCCGTCGCGCCAGGACACACTCAGGACACACCAGGACACGGAAGAAGCGGTCAAGGCCGGTATCGACCGGCCTCTTTCAGTCACCCTGGGTGAGGATCGGTCGACCTGCTGTTGAGAGCAAGCCGGCTTGGTGAGGTCGGTACGATGAGCGAGCAATGTCGAGCGATCCAGTGAACGTCCCCGCGTCGCCGAGCCTCGAACTGCCCGTCGAGGAGCTGATGCGTCGCGCCCAGCCACTCCCTCCCCATGAGGAGATGGCCATCTCGGACCTCGACGAAGAGGAAGGTGCAGCTTTCCTCGCTCTGCTCAAGGCGTGACCGACCCGCCGGCTCGGGGTCCGATCGTCATCGACACCGACGTTTTCGGTGCCGATCTGGTGCGTAGGTCGGCGCTGGCGGAGCTTTACGATCCGATCATCATCGGCAGGAAAGCCTTCATCTCATTCCAGACTGCCGCCGAGTTGCGCTATGGGGCATTCAGGCGGAATTGGGGTCCGAGGCGGATGCAGGAGTTGGAAGTCAGGATCGCTCGGGCCGAGACCGTACATACAGGCCCCGAGCTCATCGAGACCTACGCACGCTTACGCACCGACTGCGAACGGATCGGTCACGCCCTCGCTCAGCGTGAGCACAACGCTGACCGCTGGGTCGCGGCTACCGCCCTCAGGCTCGGCATACCGCTCGTCGCCCATGACCGCATTTACGAGAACGTGCCCGGGCTCATCCTGGAGACAATCAGGTGAACCTCGCCCTTTTCGGGCACTCGCGCATTGGGTCCGGAGCATCACGGGGCAGCACAGGGGCAGCGTTGGTGATTCGTTGAGGCCATGGAAGGCCGAGGGAAAGGTCCTTGGACGTGCCGAGAACGGCGACCCCTTTGGCAACCACGGCCGAGGCGTCATCTCTGTCGCCCTCGCACTTCGGTTCTCTGCGTCCACCGTTAAGCAGGAACGGCTCCGACGATGTTGTTGACGTGGACGCCAATGCCGGGAAGTGAGCCGGCCGAGGTGGCGTTCCCGAAGGCGAAGACGCCGCCGTCGGACCCGATCAGCCAGTAGCCCTTTCCGTCGTTGGTGGGAACGAGGGAGACGACGTTGGAGACCGGCACCTTGAGGGCGGGGAGGCTACCGAACGAGGAAGCCCCGTTGTAGGCAGTGACGGCACCGTTCGAACCGACGATCCAGAACCCGCCGGTCGGGTCGGCCGCGATCGCCACCGACCCGGCCGGAGCGGTCGAGTTGACCGGGGTGGCGTCACCGAATGAGTAGATCGTCCCGTTAGCGCCGAGCAGCCAGTAGCCCCCGTTGTCGGAAGTAGAGGCGATGGACACGATGTCGTCTACGTGGATGCCCGAGCCCGGGAGGCTTCCTTCGAAGGGGGCGTCACCGAAGGTGAACACTCCACCGTCCCGGCCGACGAGGAAGTAGCCCCGGGAGTCTGAGGACCGAACGATCCCTGCGATGTCCTTCACGTTCACATGTGCGCCGGGTAGGGATCCCTCGAAGGGTGCGTCGCCGAAACTGAACACACCGCCGTCGTTGCCGACAAGCGTGTTGTCTGCTTTGAGGTTTATAGCTGTGGCGGTGTTGCTTGTAAAGGACGTTTTATGTGATGGGTATGTAGTGGTTAATAGAGGATATTAGGGGTGAGATGGCAGCTTGAGGGTGGAGGTGGGGTGAGGAGGCTAGGGCTGCGAGGTCGTGGGTGGGACTGGCGGGCGAAGGTGGGCCGCTAGCGGATAGCCGGTATGCGGCTCGGCTTATTAAGTGAGGGAAGAGTTGCGCACACCCGTCCCTACGAGTGACAGAAAGGACGACCCCATGACTTCAACCCCGGCCCTCCCCAACCCGCTGACCATCGATTGGCTCGCCCATCGCCTCGCGAGAATCCTCAGGCAAGCCCGAAGGCGAGTGATCGCCCCGCCAGCGCCCGCCGGCCTGGGCCGCCGTACCATGAAGGTGGAGCCTGCCAGCCGGGCAGGCGAGAGCGTTGACCCCAACGAGGAGCCGTGACCGAGCAGCGCCGATACGCCGACCATCGGCCATACCCGGATCCCCCGTCCAGTCTTAGGGACTTGACCGGGCCCACCGCCGGTGTGATCGAGCTGCCGATCACGATCGACTGGGGACCCAAACGGGGCTACGACCTGGCCAGGGACGCCGACCGCCGAGTCGTGTATGAGGTCGTACTCCAAGAGGCCGCCGACACGGCGCAAGTGGCCCGCTACGTCAACGGTGGGGTGCTCGTCGAGGTGTGGCCTCGGCTCTTCCTTCCCCGCCGGGTGCGTGAGCGCTGGGAGGAGCGCTTCCCCGAGCTCGTCCAGGCGGCATAGCCGTGGACGAGCTTCAGGACCGGCTTGTCCGCATCGGGCTGGCCACACTGACCGAGCATGGCTTCGCGCTCGCCGGCGGGTACGCCCTGCAGGCGCATGGGCTCGTCGACCGGTTCAGCGAGGATGTGGACCTCTTCACCAACCGGTGGGACACCGCGGCGTTCGCCCGAGCTGTCGACGCGGTCGTTGACGCCTATCGGCGAGAAGGCCTGGACCGACTCCCTCCGCGCCCACCCAATTCTCTTCACGCCGGCAAAGAGGTCAGCAGGCAAAGCTCGGGACGATGATGCCATCGGGGTCGTA
>WQVT01000485.1 GCA_009785715.1 Acidimicrobiaceae bacterium
ACGTCGATGTCGGTGACGTCGATCCGCGGTTCCCAGCGCTCCAGAGCCGCCCGCACGCTGTAGGACACGCGACCGGCGGTGGTCGCGTCGGCGGTGGCGAAGACCAGGTCGTGGATGCCGCAGCCGAACTCGGGGCGCATCGGCCGTTCACCGGGGGCGGTGCCGAGTATCAGGCGGATGCTCTCCGCCAACTTCTGTTCGCGCCCGACCAGGGCGATGCCCCCGGTGGTGGTCGTACGGATCGGAAACGCCCAGCCGCGCCCGATGAATTCGCCGCTCACGGAGATCCTCTCAATTCAGCTTGATCGGCTGGCCGGAGACCGACACATCGGCATTGGAGCTGATCGACACGCCGCCGTCACCGGTTATGGAGACGGACTGACCTTTCAGCTCGAGCGACTGCTTTGCCTGGACGGATATTCCGGAATCCGAGGTGATCGTTATGTCTCCCTTTCCTTCGATCTTGACCTCCCCGCTCGAGGTGACCTTGATCGTGGTGCTCCCCTGGTTGAGCGAGATGCGGAGGTTGTGGTCGCCGGTCATGAGCGCCACCCCGTCCTTGGAGGGGTCGTCGAAGAAGATCAGCGCGTGGCCATCCTTGGAGATGATCCCCCGTCGCTTGACCGCCCCGGAGGTGCCGTCGGTCAGTCCGTCGCCGAGCATCGGCGTGTCGGTTCCGTTGTAGAGCGAGCCGATCACATACGGCAGCCGCCAGTCCCCGTGGTCGAAGCCCACGAGCACCTCGTCGCCGACCTCGGGCAGGAACACCGCCCCGCGCTGCTTGCCCGCACCGGCCTGGACCATCCTCACCCAGTCGGAGTTGTAGCTGTCGGACAACCACGGGAAGCTGACCTTCACCCGCCCGAGGTTGGACGGGTCGGCGACGTCGGTCACGAGGGCGGGGACCACGCCGGCCACCGGAGGGGGCGGGGCGGCCGGCCCGCCGGCGCCGTTCGAGGCCCCGCCGCTGGCCAGGCCGAGCAACGAGCGCTGGTTCTTCCCGCTCACCCCGAACGCGGTGGTGTACCCGTCTCCGCCGGCGTCGTAGATGTGGCGAACGGTCGTCAGGGTGTACTTGCCGTCGAATGGGTCCCCGACGAGGCTCAGGCTGATCCGCTTGCCCGCCCTGAGCTTGGAGTTGCCCCGCGCGACCCCCTCCACTTCGGCGAAGCCCCCGCCGAGATGGTCGGCGGCCGCCTTCACCGCGGCGTCGACCTCCCCCTGGTTCACGTAGGGGATGCCGACGCCGTACATCGTGGGGCTGCCGAAGGTGTCGGCGACCTGGGCCGGGGTGGTCCCGATATCGGCGGAGCTCGCCGACGCCGAGGCCGTTGCGACCACCGCCTTCTTCTGCGTGGGATCCCACCCTCGAACCTGCGTCTGGCTGACCTGATCCGAGGAGGTGACCACCGTCCGCAGGCGGAGGATGTGGGCCCCCATGGTCAGGGTGTAGGGATCGCTCGTCGAGGTCAGGTCGCCTTCCCCCGGTCCGCCCGACGAGTCGGCCGGCTGGCGGAAGTTCAGCTTGCCGTCCACGACCGTCACCTCGTAGCCGACGTCAGCCGCGAGCTTGCGGAGGAACTGCCAATCTGTCTGGTTGTTCTGCGAGACGTACGGGTAGACCTGGCCGGTCGAATCGATATGCCCGGGCGTCAATCCCGCGCGATTGGCGACCTTGTTTGCGATGTCGGCATAGGTCATGTTCTGATAGCTGTCGGTGTAACGGCCTCGGAACAGCCGGTGAGATTGGTCATAACCCCGCACGACGGTGAAGGTCCCCGAGCCGCCGTGACTTGCCTCGAGCGCCGTCACATCGCCGGCGAGGAGCTGGTCGCCGCCCGGGGCAACGGCAGAGAACGCCGTGACCGTCACTTGCGAGCCGATCTTCACCCCCGTCTTGGCCAGGACCACCCGGTCCGGGTCCCGGAAGGAGAGCACGAACAGGTCGGGCTGGTTCAGGTTCCCGTCCACCATCGCGTTCGTGAGCAGGCCCTCGATGTCACCGGGCAGGGCGTTGCCGTCGATCTTGACCTGGAACGACCCGGCCGACTGCTGGTAGGCCATGCCCTACCTCACCTCGGCGAAGGCGTCGTCGATGTCGGGCACCAGCACCCTGGTGCCGTCGGTGACGCGCATGGGGTCGTCGATGTTGTTGGCTTCCGCGAGGGGTCGCCACCAGTCGGCCCGGCCGTACTCGCGGTAGGCCACCGTGGCCAGCGTGTCGCCGGCCACCATCAGGTGCGACCGCACCGTCGTCAGGCCACCCGACGTGGGGTTCTGGGGGAGCGAGTCGGGCACCACCTCCTCGATGGTCACGGTGCAGGTGGCCCGGAGCGGCGTGCCGTCGGGGGCGAAGAGGGTGATCTTCACCGCCACGGTGTCGACGATGCCGGTGAGGTGGATCTGGCTCCCCCAGCCGAAGATCACCCACGGCGGACTTGGCTTCTTCGAGGTGATCGAGTCCTCGAGCGGCCGGCAGCAGGAGCTCAGGGTGTCGATGTCGGTGCTCACGTCCGTCCCGGATTCGTACCCGTCCAGGAAGACCTCGACGGTCAGCTTCATGGGGTCGGCGCCCTTGAATTCCGGCGTGGCGGCGCTCTTCGCCCCCCGGGCCGGCTTGCGCTCCCACTTCGCCTGCTTGCTGTAGCTGAACTCCTTCGGGTTGTAGGCGAAGGTGACCCGACCGAGCTCGGCGCCGCCCCCGGAGTTCGGCTGGATCAGCGCGATATAGGCCTTCTCCGTCGCCTTGCTGTCAGGCATTGGGGAGGAACCCGTGGTGGGCGATCTCGAGGGTCTCGGTGGCGACCTTCGGGCTCTCGGTGCTGAATTGCGGTCCCGACCATTTCACCGGCATCACGCCCTGAAGGTTCCAGGTACACACGGTCTGTCCGCCCAGCGTCATGGCCTGGACCTGCCCGGTCGATCGTTGCGAGCCGGGCCCGACCGACGAGATCCACTGGGCGATCCGGGCGCTGTCGGCGTTCAGCGGCCGGGTGAGCTTGATGTTCGTGTACTTGAGCGGCCCCGGGAACTGGTAGGAGAAGGCGTTGTTCCC
>WQVT01000486.1 GCA_009785715.1 Acidimicrobiaceae bacterium
CGTTCCCGAGGCGGGGGGCTAGCGTTCGGTCATCCGCGCCGCATGAAGCGCACCCGCCAGACGGCGCCAGGGGAGGTTGTGTCATGCCGCTCTACGAGCGAGGTCAGGTCAGGATCCATTACGAGGACACCGGCTCGGGATTCCCGCTGCTTATCCTTCCCGGCGGTGGCCTGAACGCCACGATCGCCTTCGGCCGTCGGATGCCCTTCGACGCAGCCAGCGAGTTCAGTGGCGAGTTCCGTTGCATCGTCGCCGACCTGCGCAACGCCAACGGGGGCGAGTCGTCGGGCCCGCTCGAGGTCGACCGGCCCTGGGACTCCTACGCCGACGACCAACTCGGCTTGCTGGATCACCTGGGCGTCGATCGGTTCATGGCTGTCGGGTTCTGTATCGGCGGACCCTTCATCGGGAATCTCCTGCGGCTCGCAGGGGAGCGGGTGGTCGCCGGCGTCGTGGCACAACCGGTCGGTTTCCGCCCGGAGAAGCCGACGGTGATGACCGACCACAGCATGGACGACTGGGGTCCCGCCATGCTCAAGCGACCGGATGTTTCCGACGAGATGGTGCAGGCGTTCCTCAAGAACATGTGGGGAACCTCCGACTTCCTGTTCACCGTGACACGCGACTTCATCCGTACGTGTGAGACGCCGCTTCTCGTGCTTCCCGACGACACCGACGCGCACCCACTCGCCGTCGCCATGGAGACCGGGGAGCTCGCACCGAACGGCCAGATCAGCCTCTACCCGTGGAAGGAACGGCCGGAGCAGATACCGCTCGCGGTCCGTCATGTCCGCATGTTCCTGCAGGCACACCTGCCCGTCGCCAGCAACTCGGCTTCGTAGTCCCGGCAAGGTAGCCCGAAAACCTGAATCCAGCTCATTTTGAGGATTCGTCAAAATAGATCTGGTTCCCGGGCGATCGGAACCAGGCGTGTGTGGTTGACCCCGGCCCCGGTGCGGGCAAAGATGACAGACCCAGGGTTACCGACCTAGGCGCGGGCCACGTCCGCGCCGCCGTGCAGCGACGACCGGGGGGACGGACGCATGCAGACACCCGCACCGTTTGAATACGAGAGAGCCGGAAGCGTGGACGAAGCCATCGCCCTGCTCAACCGGCACGGCCCGGAATCCAGACTGCTCGCCGGCGGGCACAGCCTCATCCCGATGATGAAGCTGCGCCTGGCCCGGCCCGAGACGCTGATCGACATCAACGGGCTCACGGACCTCGACTACATCCGGGTCGAAGGCGACCACCTCGCCATCGGGGCCATGACCCGCCATGCCGGGGTGCTCGACTCGCCGGTCCTGGCGGACCACTACCGCATCTTCGCCGAAGCGGAGCGGGTCATCGCCGACCCCATCGTGCGAAACCGCGGCACCATCGGCGGTTCGCTCTGCCAGGCCGATCCGGCCGAGGACCTTTCGGCGGTGTTCGTCGCCCTCCGGGGCGTGGCCGTCATCCGCAACGCCCAGGGAACCCGGACGGTCGACCTGCGGGAGTTCCACCGCGGCCCGTACGAGACGGCGGTCGGCGAGAACGAGATCCTGCTGGAGGTCCGGGTCCCCATCCGGCCGGGCGCCGGCTCCGCCTACGAGAAGGTCGAGCGGCGCGCCGGCGACTGGGCCGTGGCCGCGGCCGGTGCGTACGTCCAACTCGGCAGCGACGGCCGCATCGCGGACGCCGGCATCGGCCTGACCGCCGTCGGCGCCGAGCACTTCACGTGCCTCGAGGCCGAGGAGCAGTTGCGTGGTGAGGTGGCATCGCCCGAGCTCATCGACCGGGCAGCCGCTCTCTGCGCAGAGCGCTGCAACCCGTCTGCCGATCAGCGAGGGCCGGTGGACTACAAGCGACATCTGGTCGGGGTGCTCGTGGCCCGAGCCCTCACCAGATCAGCGGCACGGGCCCGGGGGGAGGACGCGTGATGCGGGTTTCGATGGAGGTCAACGGCTCCGAAACCACCGCCGAGGTGGAGCCCCGTCTGCTCCTCGTGCACTACCTCCGGGAGTCGATCGGCCTGACGGGGACCCACTGGGGGTGCGACACCTCGAACTGCGGTGCCTGCACCGTGTGGCTGGACGGCGTGCCGGTCAAGAGTTGCACCACCCTTGCCGCCATGGCAGACGGGCATGAGGTCCGCACCGTCGAGGGCCTGGCGGACCCCGCCACCGGCGACCTCGACCCCGTCCAGCAGGGGTTCATGGAGGAGCACGGGCTGCAGTGCGGGTTCTGCACCCCGGGCATGATGCTGACGGCCCGTGCCCTCCTCGACCGGGACCCCGATCCCGACGAGGCGACCATCCGGGAGGCCATCTCCGGGAACCTCTGCCGCTGCACCGGCTACGAGAACATCGTGCGGGCCATCCGCTGGGCCGCCACCCACCCCGCGAAGGCAGCCGAGGAGGTTTCGGCATGACCACCACAGACACCCCGACGCCCGACAGCGCTACCACTCCTGAGAATGCACGGAGCGCGGCGGGCAACCCGCTCGGGTTCGGCCGGATGCTGCGCAAGGAGGACGCCCGCTTCCTCCGGGGCCAGGGCCACTACGTGGACGACCTCCGTCTCCCCGGCATGCTGCACGGGGCGATTCTCCGCAGCCCCTACGCCCACGCCCGGATCGTCTCCATCGACACCAGCGCCGCCGAGGCCCATCCCAAGGTCAAGGCGGTCATCACCGGCGCCACCCTGGAGGGGTTGAACCTGGCCTGGATGCCCACCCTCTCGGGCGACGTCACCGCCGTGCTGGCCACCGACAAGGTCCGCTTCCAGGGCCAGGAGGTGGCCTTCGTTGTCGCCGAGGACGAGTACTCGGCGCGCGACGCCCTCGAGCTGATCGACGTGGACTATGACCCGCTGCCGGCGGTGGTCGACGCCACCCACGCCCTCGACCCCGACGCGCCGGTCATCCGCGACGACCTCGAGGGCCGCACCGACAACCACATCTACGACTGGGAGGCGGGCGATGCCACGGCCGTGGCCGATGCCTTCTCCCGCGCCGAGGTGGTGGTCGAGGAGGACATCGTCTACCCGCGGGTGCATCCGGCGCCCA
>WQVT01000487.1 GCA_009785715.1 Acidimicrobiaceae bacterium
CGGTTCGCTCCGCCCAGTTGCCACAGGACCTCATCCGCGCTTTGCATGCCTGCGATCTCGGCCGCCAGCTGGCCGGCATTGCGCCGGTAGGACGGATCGCCGAGGACCGTCTCGATAGCGGTGGCAAGATTTTGCGCGTCCTGCTCAGAGAGGAAGGATGGAGGTCCGGCGTCCTGGTCACGGCGGCGGTCGATGATGAGGGCGGCTCCGGCCGAAGCGATACGACGGCTGTTCTCGAACTGGTCGGCGAAGAGAGGCACGGCGACGATCGGCACACCGTGCGCGAGCGCGCCCAACGCCGTGCCGGATCCGCAGTGCGTGACGACGAGGTCAGCGTGGCGGAGCACCCGGTGCTGGTCGACCCAGGATTCGACGCGAACGTGGTCGCCGTGCGACCGCAGCGTTGTCGGGTCGAATGTGCGGCCGACCGTCAGCAGTACCCGGGCAGGGATGTCCTCCACTGCCTTGAGGACCGCCCGGTAGACCTCCGCGGCGTTCACCATGTAGCCGAGTACGGTCCCGAAGCTCACGTAGAGCAGTGGCCCCCCGAGATCTCCCCACCAGGCGGGGAGCGGATCAGGAGACGCTGGGACCGGCTCATGGAAGCGGATCGTGGTCGGGAACGCCGAGGGGTCGAGCGATCGGGGGAACCGGGTGAGATAAGGCGTCGTCAGGAGGGCGTCCACCAGTCCGGCCTCGTGTGCTTCCAGCGCCGGTGCGGCGACCCTGATCGATCCCGCCTCCACGTCGGCCAAGGAGATCGCGACCTGTGCGACGGGGGTCCCGGTGCGGCGAGCGACGACTGCGGAGGCGTATTCGGCCGGCTCTCGAAGGACGAGCCCGGGGGACCAGCGGTCGAAGATCCTTTCCATCGCCGGCAACATCGCCCGAGTGGCCAGCCGGCCGAACAACTCCCGGTTGCCGAGGACCGAGGCCTGAGCGGCGGGCACGAACGGCAGGTGTTCCCGAATCGCGGCGACTTCGGCCTCCGATGGCTCCCCTCCAGGCTCGAAGGCGTAGCCCGCCTCGGTGACCAAGTCCTCCAGAGCCGGCGGGCCAGCGACGAGCACGTCGTCTCCTCGCTCGTGCGACGCAGCAAGGAACGGCAGCAGCGGGCCCAGATGCCCGGCGCCACCGAGCGAGCACGCCGCCAGGGTCCGCACGCCCCGAGGCTAGGTCTGGCGATCGATCGGTTGGACCTTCAAACTTGCGACCTAACGGATGGCGCCGGCCGGCAACACGGGGAGTGCTGGTCTCGCAGGGAGGCCATGGAGGGCGTTCTCCCGTCGCGAGAGGCGAACCGGCCAGTACGCGGCGGCCAACAGGACGAGGAGGGGGCCCGAATTAGGATCGGTGGCCGTGCCGGTGAGGAGGCCGCCGAGGTCTTCGCCCACCACCCAGACGGTCGCCGCGAAGACCATGGCCAGCAGCAGCCAGGCGCGCTTCAGCGTTGTCGGGCCACAGACGGCGAGAGCCGTCGCCGCCAGGATGCCTGCGACCACCGCTGCCGTGGCGGCGCTGTGGGGGCCGAGCGCGGCGACGGTGCGGCGGTCAATGGTCGCCAGCCAGGCGGGCTCACCCCTTGCCATCCCTGCGATGGAGGCGAGGGTCCCGGTGGCGGATCGGTTGGCGGGAAGGAGCATTTCGTAGGCGAGCCCACCCCAGAGGACCAGCCACAGCACCCGGGACCCGGCGCGACCGAGCGGGCTCGCGTCGGCAACCGACCGGCAACGACTCGGCGAGGGTCGTGGCCACAGCAGCACCGCGAGCAGCGCGTAGATGACGACGGCGCCCGGAGCCCCGGTGAGCGGAGACGCAGCGCCTGTCAGGTTGCCCCCCAGACCCTCTCCGACCCACCAGACTCCAAGGCTCCACGGGATCGACGCGATCAGCGTCGCCCTCACCGTTCGGGGCCAGAAGAGGCCGAGTGCAAGTCCCAACTGGGTGATCGCAAAAGCGAAGTTCCAGGGCACCGGGTGGTGGGACACCAGCGCGGTCGCCCAGTTGATCGGGGTGGCCACCCAGCCCGGGTTGCCCTGGGCGGTCGGCGCGAGCGTGTCGGTGGAGAAGGACCGGCTGAACATGTAGGGCTGGAACTGCAGCGCGGCGTCGAGGAGCCAGACGCAGCCAAGGGCGAGCTGCAAGTGGCGCCGAACGCGAGCGACCGTGGCGCTTGCGGGTTGCCCCATTCTCCATGTCTCCTTCGGCGGCGAGAGTTCACTCATGTCGTGCGCCAGTGTCCGCGTTCCGGCCGCCCGGATCGATGGTGCCCACACGTCTTTCCAAGGGGGGGTGCTGGCACCACCGGGCCCCGAGCGCTGCGGGCTGACCTTCTGCGACAATGTGGCCACCTGGACTGCGATGCCAGCGGGGAGAGGGGTTGACGGCCGATGCACTGTGGCGTGATGGTCACCAGCTACAACCAGGCCGATTGGGAGCGTTTGATGTCGGGGGACTACGAGCGTCCTCCGACCATCCCCGACTCGGATGAAGTGGATCGGACCCTCGCCATGGGCGAGCTCGTCGAACCCCTCGGATTTGACTCGATCTGGGCGACCGAGCACTACGGCTCGGCCTACTCCATGCAGCCGAACCCGCTGCAGTGGCTCGCCTACTGGGCCGGTCGCACGCAGCGTGTGGACGTCGGGACCGCCGTCATCGTCGCGCCGTGGTGGAATCCAGTCCGCCTGGCTCACGAGCTCGCGATGCTGGACCTCCTCCTGAAGGGACGCCGGCTACACCTCGGGATGGGGCGCGGCATTTCTCCACATGAGTACGCGTCACTCGGCATCCCGATGGAGGAATCACATACGTACTTCTACGATGTTGTGAACGCCATCCGGGCGGCCGACGGCACGGAACAATTCACCTTTGACGGGGAGGTCTTCAAGATCCCCGAGACATCCGTTCGGCCTCAGCCCCGTCATAAGGGCCGTCTCACCGACAACATCAAGGTGGCCTTCAACACGGAGCGATCCGCACGTCTCGCAGCCGAGAATGGACTGGGACAGATGTTCATCGCGCAGGAAGATCTCGACGCGATGACCGA
>WQVT01000488.1 GCA_009785715.1 Acidimicrobiaceae bacterium
CGCATCCGGCCACCCTTCGAACAGCCACGTCTCGACCGTCCGGGTCGGCGGCTCGACTTCCAGGTAGGTTCCCCGGAACGAGCACTCGATTCCGTCCTCGGTCACCATGACGAAGTGGTAGTTTCCCCCGACCCGCAAGTCGATCGAGCAGACCGTCACCTCTTCCCCGAATGGGGCGAACGTTTTCCGTACATGCTCGGGTTTCGTAAACACATCGAAGACGAGTTCGAT
This sequence comes from Acidimicrobiaceae bacterium, assembly GCA_009785715.1. GTDB lineage: Bacteria > Actinomycetota > Acidimicrobiia > Acidimicrobiales > Palsa-688 > WQVT01. The sequence goes on from WQVT01000488.1 coordinate 232, forward strand.
CGGAGCGTCGAACTCCCGGGTGACGACGATCTCGAGATCGCTCGGGAATGTGATGACCGCCGACCCGTGCCGGTTGGGTGTCACTGCTGCTCTCCTTGCTGTTGTAGCTCCTTGAGGTAGTCCTCCACGCGGTCCAGTCGGTTGTTCCACGCCTGCTCGTACTTGGCCAGCCAGTCGTGCATCGGTCGAAGGCGCGCTGGTTCCAGGCGGTAAAGCCGACGACGCCCGTCCGCCCGGCAGCTGACGAGTCCGACCTCGGTGAGCACCCGTAGGTGCTTTGAGACCTGAGGCTGTGACATCGAGAGGTCGGTCACGATCGCCCCGACCGGCTTCTCGCCGGCCATCAGCGTGTCCAGGATGTCGCGACGGTGCGCTTCGGCAATCGCGTTGAAGACATCTGATGTCGTGGAAGAGCGGGCCACCCTTCAAACATATTCCGTTATCGGCATATGTCAAGTCCGACCAGTTGGGCCGGACCATCTGCTGCCAGTCGCCGCTGCACTCCGTCAGGCGTCGACCGATCTCCAATCGGCCGTTGACCGCGCCCGGGTTGACTGCGGATGACGCCATCGCAATGACGAGGAGAGGCAAATGCCGCAGCACGCAAACTCGCACGCCGCTACCGCGAGGAGTCCGCGATGATGTTCCTGGCCGTCTCGCACAACACCGGCGATCCCACCCCGTACCTGCGGGCCGAGGCGGCGCGGGTGGCTGAACTGCAGCAGGAGGGGCTCGTCGAACTGATGTTGCTGAAGGCGGACTGGTCGGGCGCGGTGCTCTTGCTGCGCGCCGTCGACCTGCCCGCCGCGCGGAAGGCAGTCGACAGCCTGCCGCTGGTCGCCCAGGGGATCACGAGTTTCGAGCTGACCGAGGTGGTCAGCCCTGGCAACCTGCCGTAGTCAGGCGGCCCTTGGCCCGCCTTGTTCCCGGCCTCCTCAACTGCGCTAGATCCTCGCAGTGGGTGGCGGGCTGGCTGGCGAGGGTACTGTCCGGTCTGCTGCTCAGCGCGGGGTGAGGACGTCGAACTCGTTGCCCTCCGTGTCAGCGAGGCATGTCCACGACACGTCGCCCTGGCCGAGGTCGATGTCGGTGGCGCCGAGAGCCCGCACCCGGACCACCTCCGCCGCTTGATCGTCACCGGGGTACGGCCGGAGGTCGAGATGGACACGGTTCTTCACGGTCTTCACGTCTGGCGTGCGAACGAACTCTAGATACGGCCCAACACCCTTGGCGGAGCGCAGTGCCGCCTGGTCGTCGGTCACCTTGTGCAGGGTCCAGTCCATCGCCTGACCCCAGAATCGGGCCATCTCCCGCGGATCCGCGCAGTCGACGACGACCGCGGCGATCGGCCCGGTGTCCCGGTAGATCGATCGAGGCTCCAGTACGCAGAACTCGTTGCCTTCCGGGTCGGCAAGGACCGTCCACGGGACGTCGCCCTGGCCCACGTCGGCCGGCGTCGCGCCAAGTTCCTGGACGCGCGCGACCAGGTCTGCCTGATGGGCCGCCGAGGTGGTGGCGAGATCGATGTGCACGCGGTTCTTCACCGTCTTTGGTTCCGGGACGGCAAGGACGTCGATGCAGACGGCGGTGGGGCCGGGATAGGCGAAGCCCACTGGTTCAAGGTTGGTCACGCCGTGTCCCTCACTGTCAACACCCCAGCCGAGCACCTCCGCCCAGAACCGGCCGACCGCGGCGTCATCCCGGGCATTCATCGCGATCTGAACAAGTCGCAGCGCCATGCCGCCAACCCTATGCCCAGATGACGAATTTAAAGCCTAGGCGAGGGCACACTGGCGGCTGCCGAGGTCGAGCATGGCCTAGCGCGGTCGAGGACGAAGGTCTTCCTTACTCTTCTTGATAGCAGGAAGTAGGCGGCGATAGCGAGGCTCGGTATGGAGTCGACTATAGCACCCGTGGTCGATTTATCGCCGATCGCGTGCCAAGTGACAAGGAATACGACTGACAGGAGGTTGAAAGCTATGTTATGAATAATCGCCGATCTGCGCCGCCGCTTCATCAGAATGAATACATAAACCACATAAACGAGCAGCGTGACGTTGGATATGACGTAGTACGCCAGGGAGCCAAGCGCGAAATGGTGTATTCCAGTGGCCGATGAATGTCCGTAGACCGCGATCGAACCGATCGTCAGGAATGAATTGTGCACGAAAAAGAAAGTCAGGGCGGCGCAGTAAACCAACAGCAAGCCGCCTATGCGCGGCAGTTCTGCGGCCCGACCAGCCAGCCGCTCCGGCTGGCCGGCATCGCGTGTCTCAAGTAGTCGCATAACTACACGATGCTGCGCGACGGTGGCGGGTAGCGATGGTGCCAGCCCCCGAGTTCAACGTACGGGTAACCACCTCGGCCAGGCAAACCGAGGCGGGACCAGGGTCGCCACGCGCGGGCCTGTGACCTTGGCCACCTCCAGGCTGATTAACATGCAGTTCACACACTGGCAACAGCTGCGAAATTGCGTGCTGTGAGTCTCCTTCCGGCAAGCGCGGACCTCCCCAGTGCAGTGGAGCACCACCGTGCACCACCGCAAGCTTCCCGCCCATAGCAAGGACTGCGCCCGTGAGCTTCAAGGCTGAGTACATCTGGATCGACGGCACCGAGCCGACCGCCAAGCTTCGCTCAAAGACCAAGATCCTTGCGACCGGTGCGCAGCCAGCGACCTGGGGCTTCGACGGTTCCAGCACCAACCAGGCCGAGGGCCACGCCTCGGACCGCGTACTCGTGCCGGTGTTCACCTGCCCGGACCCGATCCGGGGCGGCGACAACGTCCTGGTGCTTTGCGAAGTCGAGAA
>WQVT01000489.1 GCA_009785715.1 Acidimicrobiaceae bacterium
CTCGGCGTTGCCGTTGCCGTCGAGCTTCGGGGGCTACCTGGGTGCGACGAGCATCGTGATGGCGCTGATTGCCCGGTGGCGGACGGGGCGGGGTCAGCGGGTCGAGGTGCCGTTGTTCGACGCGATGTTCACCCTTGTCGGGCATAACGGGGCGTTCCGTGAGGCGGACGGGGCGCATCGCCCGGCGCCGATTCACGGCAGGGGTGCGGGGTGCTTCCGTTGCGCCGACGGGCGCTATGTGCAGTTCGACACGTCCTCGCCGCGCCACCTGACCTGGTTCGCGAGGGAGGCAGGCGTCACGGGTGAGTGGGGCCCGGGGATCTTGGATCTGATGGCGTCGCGCAAGGCAGAGGTGAACGAGGAACTGCACGCACGTCTGGCCGAGCTTTTCCTGACGCGCTCGGCGGAGGAATGGGAGACGATCGGGAACCGTGCTGGCGCGGCGATCGGGTTTGTGCGGACACCGCAGGAGTGGATCCGGACCGATCAGGCCCGGGCGATCGGCGCCGTCACGGAGATCGCCGACCCGGTGATCGGGTCGATGTGGATGGCGGGACTCCCGGTGCAGCTCGCAGAGACGAAGGCGGCGCCGCCGGCGCCGCGGCACCTGCCCGGGGAGGACACCGAGGCGGTCATCTCCGAGTTGGAGACCAGATCCGCTCCCGAGCGACCGGCCGGGCGGGAATCCGAGTTGACCCACCCCCTGGCTGGCTTGCGGGTGGTGGATCTTTGCATCGCGTTGGCCGGCCCGACGTGCGGGCGGCTGTTGAGCGAGTTCGGGGCGGACGTGATCAAGATCAACGCCCCGGGCGGGGGGGTCGGGGGCTACCTCAATCGCGGCAAGCGTTCCCTGCTTGTCGACCTCGACTCGCTGGAGGGTCAAGGCGTGTACTGGCGGATGGTCGAGGAGGCCGACGTCGTCGTCGAGAACTTCTCGCCCGCCACCTCGGACCGGCTCGGTATCGGCTACGGGGAGGTGCGTTCGCGCCGTCCCGACATCGTGTACACGCAGATGAGTTGTTATGGGCGCGGGGGGCCGTGGACCGAGCATCGCGGCTGGGAACGCCAGGGTCAGGCGGTGACCGGGATCATGGAGCGGACCGGGCTCCCCTCAGTGCTCGGTCCCTACAACATGGTCGACATCGGCACCGGGATCATGGGCACCTTCGCCACCGGACTTGCCCTCTACCATCGCTTCGTCACCGGGCAGGGACAGATGGTGGGTGCGTCGCTCGTTCAGACGGCGACCTATCACCAGTCGCTGTTCACCTTTGACTACCCGGGGTACGTGGCGGGCGAACCGCGGGGCTACGACGCCCTCGGCGAGGGACCCCTCGACCGCTACTACCAGGCAAGCGACGGGTGGTTCTACCTGGCGGCCCGCCCCGAGGAGCTTGCTCAGCTGGCGGAGGTAGTGGGCGCCGAGCCGGGAAGCTTGGAGGGGGCGCAACTCGACAAGGAACTCGAGGCCGCGTTCAGAACCGACCGGGCCGGCGAGTGGGTGGCGAGGCTCCGCGCCGCGGGCATCGCCGCGCAGGAGCAGGTGGCGATCGGGGAGTTGATGAGCGACCACAACGCCCGCACACGTGGTCTGAGCATCACCCAGAACGTCGAGGGGGTCGGGCCCTGCGTGATGCCCGGCCTCTCGGTCCACCTCTCCGACACCCCCGCCCGGATCGGCGAGATCAGCGGGCGGCCAGGCGCGGACGCCGAAGGGATCCTCACCGAGCTCGGCATCCCCGACCGGCTGGGCGCACTCGAACGATCCTGGGTCGTACGAACCACGGACCTGCCAGCCGCCTGGGGCGGAGGCTGATCGATTTAGACGCCTTACGGGGCCGGCTTGGTGCTGGCGCGTGGCGCCTGCGCCTCGATGTCGGTGACGACGTCGATCAGGGCCGGCCCCTGGTGCTCGATCGCCTGCGCGAGCGCACTCTCGAGCTCCGCGGGCTTCTGCACCCGCAGTCCGAGCACGCCCATCGACGATGCCACCTCGGCGAAGTTGGTCTCCCGGAAGTGCCACAGTTCGTCGTGCCGGCCGTGCAGCGACCCCCCGTAGGCGGAGGTGTAGACGCCGAACTCCTGGTTCAGCGCGCCGTTGTTGTTGACCACGATCGTCGCCGGGATATTCCGGCGGGCGGCGGTCTCGAGCTCGGAGAGGTGATACCAGAGGCCTCCGTCTCCGGTGAAGAGCACCACGGGGCGGTCCGGCGCCCCGACCTGCGCGCCGATCGCCGCGGGGAGGCCCCAGCCGAGTGACCCGGCGCAGCGCAGGTAGCTCTGCGACGGATCCTTGAGGTCGACGAAAGCGCCCGTCCAAATGCCGGAGTGTCCCGTGTCGGACATCAAGATGGCGTCGCCGGGCAGGTGATCGCTGAGCTCGGCGCAGATCCGCTCCGGGCGGATGGGGGACTGATCGGAACTGAGGAGCGGCTGCTGCTCGCTTCTCCAGCGCTCGCCGAGCTCGCGGGCCCGGGCCACCCAGCCTTCCCGGCCGGCCGCCCCCGCGGCGTCGACGACCTCGGCCAGCTGGCGCAGGCCGAGCTTGGCGTCGGCTGCGACGCCGACGGTGCGGGGGTAGTGGCGGCCGAGCTCGGCGGGCTCGATGTCGAGCTGGATCACCTGGGTGCCCGGCGGTGGGATCTGCCAGCTGAAGGTCACCTGGCTGGCAGCCTTGCTCCCCACGAAAAACACGAGATCGGCCTCGAGCAGGACGTGGTTCGCCGACCCCCTGGCGTAGATACCCGGGACCCCGACATTCAACGGGTGGTTGCCCGGGATGATGTCCTTGGCGTTGAGCGAGGTGGCGATCGGAATGTTGAGCCGCTCAGCCAGCGCGATCAGTTCGGGAGCGGCCCCCGAAGAGCGGACTCCTCCGCCGGCGACAATCACCGGTCGTTGGGCCGAGGCGAGTACCCGGGCGGCTTCGGCCACCGCGCCGGCTTCTGCGGCGATCCGGACCCTCGGCACCTCGAAACTCGACTGCTGCGTCGGGGGTGCCACCAGCGTCCCGGACTCGACGTCGTCCCCCAAGTGA
>WQVT01000490.1 GCA_009785715.1 Acidimicrobiaceae bacterium
CGGGCATCTCCGCCAGGCCGCCTTCCACGGCGAGATGGTCACAGAGCGCCTCGAGCAGACCGGCCTTCGACCCGAACTGGTAGTAGACGGTCGCCCGCGCCACATCGGCGCGCCGGGCGACGGCGTCGACCGTGAACTTCGCGTAGGCGGGCGACTCGGCCAGCAGAGACCGGGTGGCGTCCAGGATCTGCTGGCGGACCTCGTCGATCTGGGCCTGCCGTTTGCCGAGCGAGTAGGGGCGTGGGCTCATCGTGCTTGACAGGAACCTAGTCTGGCGATTTACTCATACACATAGTCTGACTGATTAAGGAGACTACACGATGACCGTCCCTCCTCTGTCCGAAACCGTCAGCTATCCCGATCTGGCCGGCAAGGTTGCCGTGGTCACCGGCGGCTCGAGAGGCATCGGCGCTGCGACCGCGCGGGCGCTCGCCGCCAACGGCGCCGCCGTGGCCGTCGTCGGCCGAGACCAGACGGCCCTCGCGGAGGTGACGGCCGCCATCAATTCGGCCGGCGGCCGGGCGATCGGGGTTGGCGCAGACTGCACCGACGAGGGCGAACTGGCCTCGCTCCACCAGCGTGTTGCCGATGACCTGGGCCCGGTGGACATCCTCGTGCCCTTTGCCGGCGGCGAAGGCATGCCCGTCCCGACGGGGTCGGAGACCGGGGAACACTGGCGGCGGGTGGTCGACGCCGACCTGACCTCCACATTCCTGACCATCTCGACATTTCTTCCCGATCTCACGACCCCCCGCTCGGGCGTCGTCGTCACCATGTCCTCCGCCGCCGCTCGTCAGGCGGCCCGCTCGTCCGCCGCCTACGCCGCGGCAAAGGCCGGGGTGGTTGCCCTCACCCGCCACCTGGCCGGTGAATTCTCCGGGCAGGGCCTGCGGATCAACTGCGTCGCGCCGTCGGCGATCGAGAACGACCGGATGCGCTCCGCGATGCCACCCGCCGGCCTCGCGCAACTCGGCGCCAGCTTCCCCCTCGGCCGGATCGGTCAACCGACCGACGTCGCGGCCGCCACGCTCTTCCTCGCATCACAGGCCTCGTCCTGGATCACCGGCGCCACGCTGGACATCTCCGGCGGAAAGGTCATGCTGTGAGCGACGGCCCCGCCCGCAGCGGTCCGCCGCTCTCACGCCGTGCCCAGGCCCAGGGCATGAGGATCGTCAACGTCCCGATGCGCGTCATCCTCGGCCTCCCCTTCGCCACGCCGCTCTCCAAACGCCTGATGCTCGCCACGATCGTCGGTCGCAAGACGGGGAAGGTCTACCGTCAGCCCCTCAGCTACGTCCGGGAGGGTGTGGACACCCTGCTCACGCCCGGTGGTGGCCGCTGGAAGCTCAACCTGTGCTCGGACCGACCCGTCCGGCTTCGTCTTACCGGTCGTGAGGTCAGGGCGCTGCCGGAGATCATCGGCGATGCCGATGAGGTCCGGAGGCTGCTCGGAACCATGGTCTCCGCCAACCCGAGCAGCACCCGGTTCATCGGGATCCGGACCGGCGCCGACGGCCAACCCGACCCTGCGGCGGTCCGCGACCTGGTCGGCTTCGGATTCCGAATCGTGCGCTGGCACCTCGATCCGCAAACCTGACTGGCGGCGCCCTCTGGGCGCAGGGCATCCACCACTCTCCGTTGGTGTATCGTTACCGTCAGAGATCGTGTCCAGCCTGCTGTTTTGTGACTCACTCGGATTGGTCGAGGCGCCTTTGAGCGGATGAATTGATGGCCGAGCAGTGGACCCCGGACCGGTGAGCGCAGGCGCTCCCGTGGCCAGATGGGTAAGGCCAATCCGTCCGTGTCACCGGGGGCCCCGACCCACTGCTCATGAGCGCACGTGCCCTGCAGCCCGCCGGCCGGCGGGGGGTGCCCGGGCATGAAGGGTTCGGGATCGAGTGCGGCAACCCTGATAGCCGCGGGAGTGGCCCTGCTGGTGGCCGTGGCGATAGCCGGGTTCGTGCCGATCCTCGGCGGCTCGGCCGCCAGCCAGCAGGGCACCAAAGTCGGGGTGACGCTCGCCTCGCTCTTGTTTCAGGCCGGCGAGGCCTGCGTCCCCGACGGCCCGGTGCAGGGCCTCGATCAAGAGCAGGCCACCGATGCGGCGCAGGTGGTGTCGGCCGCGTTCGCGGATTCGGGGGAAGACCAGTCGGTGGCACGGATCGCGCTGATGGTCGCCTGGACGGAATCCAACCTGCACAACCTGGGCCCGATGTCCGGCAATGCCGGCTCGCTCGGGTTGTTCCAGCAGCGGGGTTGGGGGACGCCAACCCAGGAGATGGACCCGCCAATGTCGACGGCCCTGTTCGTCAAGCGCCTGCTTGACCTCCCCGGATGGCAACACCTTCCCCCCTGGGTGGCGGCCCAGGACGTCCAGCAATCGGCCTTTGCCGGGGGCACCAACTACGAGAAAAACTGGCTGCTCTCCGGCCAGCTGTTGGCGCAGGTGCTGAACAATGGCAACCAACCCGGGGCCTGCGGACAGGGCGTTCCGAACGGCATCACCGGCCCACCGTCCGCACACGGGCTCCCGATCGGCTACAGCGTCCCCGCGGGGACCGCACCGGCGCACGCCGCCGTCGTCGAGTGGGCCCTCGCACAACTCGGAAAGCGCTACGTGTGGGCGGCAGCCGGGCCGGACAGTTTTGACTGCTCCGGCCTCACCATGGCGGCCTGGGCTACTGCCGGGGTCCATCTGATGCACTACACGGTGAGCCAGCAGGGTGAGGGTGTGGCGGTGTCGGGCGCCGCCCTGATGCCCGGGGACCTGGTGCTCACGCCCGGGTCCGACTCCCCCGGTCCAGGCGAGGCGGGCCACGTCGGCATCTATCTCGGTGCCGGGCTCGTGGAAAGCGCCATCGACCCCGAATCGGGGGTGGCCGTGCAGTCCTGGCAGACATTCATTAGCGGCGGGCTGATCGCCCTCCGGGACCCTGATCCCGCCGATGGGTGAGCCCACCGCCGCACGAATCGCCGAAGCGGCGACGACGGCCATGCGGCCGCCGAAGTTACCAAAGAGAGGAACA
>WQVT01000491.1 GCA_009785715.1 Acidimicrobiaceae bacterium
CAACGACAGCAGAACCTTCGGCGTGCTGCTGCAGGTCTTTGCCGAGAACCGCCACCTCGAGCGCCAGGGCCAGGAGCTGCTCGGCTACAGCCAGATCCTGCCGACCAGCCCCCTGGCGTCGACACACCCCGATCTTGCCAACGTCTATTACCCGGATCTGATCGGTTCGACGCTGTTCCAGCAGAAGCGCGAGCGCACCGGCGGCATGGTCGATATCCAGTGGGCGCCCAACGATCAGGTCGACCTCGATCTGTCGGGCTTCAACTCCAAGCTCGATGCCACCGACCTCAACACCAACTACCTGCTGTTTAACAGCAACGTCATCAACGGCGGTGCCGGCCAGAAACCAACGGTTCCGGCCGGATCAACGCTCGCACAGGTCTGTGCCGCGAATCCGGGCAAGTACAACGGCTGCGCACCCGGCCTCGGTCTGGAGCCCGGCTACGTGGTGCAGGGCAGCACGCTTACCCGCGCCGCCTTTACGCCGTATTCGAGCACCAGCTACGGTGTCTATGACCAGATCTCGCGCCCGGACGAGGGCGCGAGCACCAACTTCGTCAATTTGGATGCCCACTTAAAGGCCAGCGATCAACTCAGCTTCCTCGGCCAGCTGGGTCTTACCACCGGCCACAGCCGCACGCCCACCCAGGACGTGTCGGAGACCCTGCCGGGCTTCGGCAACGGCGCGGCGTACCAGCTCAATGGCACGGCCACGGCGGCAAACTGGAACCTCGGCACCAACACCCTCAACACCACGCCGACCCCGAACGGAGTACCGGTGCCCTTCAGTTTCATCTTCGGCGACCAGAACGTGGACACCGTCGACCGTGAGGTGTATGGCAAGATCGACGGCGACTTCAAGGCGAACGCCGGGGTCTTCAAGGAACTCAAGTTCGGCGCACGCTATGCGGATCACGAGCGCAACCTGTGGGGCGTCATCGGGCAGGGGCCGACCGCGTTCGGCTCGAACCCGCTGAATTATCCGACCGGCTTCCAGAACTATCCCACTAACTTCGGCAACGGCCTGGGTACGGGGTTCCCGACCGGCATCTGGTACTGGACCCCCGCGCAGCTCGCCGCCTACAACCTGCAGGGGGCCAACCGCAACCCGATCACCCGCGCGGACTGGACTTCGGACTACGGACTGGAGGAGAAGGACACAGCCGGGTACGTGCAGGCGGATTTCGGCGGCACGGGCTGGAGCGGCAACATCGGGGTGCGTGCCGTGCAGACCAAGGAGCGCGTGATCCAGAATGTCGCCGCCAGCCCGACAAACCCGAATGCCATCACGACCTCCGCGTTCGGCCCGTACGTGCAGCAGACGACCGACAACACCTACACGGACGTGCTGCCGACCGCGAACCTCAAGCTCGATGTCACCCACGATCTGGTGGCGCGCTTCGCCGCGGGACAGAGCATGTCGCGCCCGGACTGGTCGGCGCTCGCCAACTCGATCGCCCTCGGCGCACCACCGCCGCGTGATGCCACCGTGCCGGGCAGTGCCACGGGCTCGAACCCCAACCTCAAGCCCATCAAGTCCACCAACGCCGACGCGGGCCTGGAGTGGTACTACGCGCCGCGGGCGCTGCTCGCCGGCACGGTGTTCTACATGGATCTGAAGAACTACGTCACCTTCGGCAGCTACCTGCAGTACTTCACGCAATTCGACAAGCTGGGGGCTTACCAGGCACCGTACCTGGTGACTGCGCCGGTGAACGCAGATGGCCGCGTGTACGGCGCGGAGTTCCAGTGGCAGCAGCCGCTCGGCGAGCACTTCGGGATCCAAACCAACTACACGTACGCAGACGGCAGGCAGACCTCGGGGGTCGCGCCCGGCTTCACCGATCAGCTGTTGGGCACCTCCAAGAGCACCTACAACGTCATCGGCTGGTTCGAGACTTCGCGCTACTTCGCCCGTGTGGCCTACACCTACCGGTCCGCCTTCTACAGCGGACTGGATCGTTCCACCGCCTTCTCGCAGGACGCCTTCGGCACGCTCGGGGCTTCCCTTGGCTTCACGGTGAACGACAACTTCCAGATCACGCTCGATGGACTGAACCTGAACAACCCGACCTATAAGTACTTCGCACTGAACCAGTATCAACCCCGGGCGTTCTACAAGAATGGCTCGCAGTACTACCTGAACTTCCGCTTCAAGCTCTGACCCGAGGGGCGGCGATACGGCGGGCGGCATCAGGCCGCCCGCCGTTCGGCAAGGGCTATCCGGTCATTTCCTGGTACGCGATCATGTGCGGTATGGAGATCCTTCCCGGGCGCTGTTCGAGCGTTAGGTTTTCGGGCCACCGGCCGCGGTGACGGCTCACATACCGGAACATCGCCGCGGCGCGCTCGTCGCTGCCATCGCGGTCGCCGTCACCGCGGTCGCCGTCACCGCGGTCGCCGTCACCGCGGTCGCCAGCGCCGCGGAGCGGCCCTCCAACCAGGCAACATTGGAGGGCAGCGTCATACCGATCCCCGCCAGCGTCACTGCGCGAGCCGGCAGTTTCGCGATCCGGGACGGTGCTCAGATCCTCACCCCCGGGGATGCAGAGACCGCCCGGATCGCGGTTTATTTCGCCGACCTGATGCACGAAAGTCACGCCATCACGCTCGCCGTGCGCCGCCTGCCCTCTGGCCTACCGCGGACCGCCGAGCCCGCGACCCGCCTGCGGCCGCACGCCATCGTCTTTCACCTCGACCCGCAGGCACGCGGGACGAATCCGGAAAGCTATCAGGTGGATGTCTCCACCGAGGGCGTACTGGTGTCAGCGCGGGACCCGCGCGGCCTGTTCTACGGTGCGGTGACCCTGTGGCAACTGGCCAGCGCACCTGCCGTGCACGGCGAGGTCATACTCCCCGCGATGCAGATCACGGACGCGCCGCGCTTTCGCTGGCGCGGGCTGATGCTCGACTCCGCGCGGCACTTCCAGTCGGCCGATTTCGTGGTGCACTACATCGACTGGATGGCGCTGCACAAGCTCAACGTACTCGGCTGGCACCTGACCGATGA
>WQVT01000492.1 GCA_009785715.1 Acidimicrobiaceae bacterium
CATGCCCTTCACGGCCTGGTAGAGGTTCTGGTCCAGGGGATAGCCGGCGTTCGACGTCACCACCACGTCGTAGAGCCGCTCGACCGGCGCCATGGCGATCGACCTGGCCGCGGCCCGCGCCGCGGCGTGCATCCCGAACAGCTCGCCGGCGAATGCCCCGACGACCTCCTGGTCGCCGTTCAGGACTACGTCGAAGGCGAAGTCGACGCCGGTGGCGGCCGCGATGGCCCGGACGTCGTCGTGGACGGGGTTCCCCAGGGTGACCCCCCACGTGGCCCGTTCGTCGCCGATGCGCCGGTGGTCGTGGAGGGTGAGCACGGTCTCGAGCCCGGCGAGACCGGGCGCCACCAGCTTCGGCCCGCCCGAGAACCCGGCGAAGAAGTGGGGCTCGACGAAGCCGGTGGTGACCCGCACGTCGGCGTCGACCCAGCGCCGGTTGAGCCACACCGGGACCCCGGCTCCGTGGCGCCCGCACCAGACCAGGTCGGCCTCCTGCCTCCCGTCGTGGTTGACCACCTCGAGCGATCCGAGGAGGTCGGCGCCGAGCATGGCCGTCAACTCCTCGTCCGTGTTCCCCCGGTGCGTGCCGGTCGCGACCAACACGACGAGGTCGCCTGGGTCGGCGATTCCGTCGAGCTCGGCGAGGATCGCCTCGAGCATCGGCTTTCTCGGCTGCGGCCGGGTCCCGTCGCAGATGGCGATGGCCACCGTCTGCCCCCGCCGGACGATGTCCCGCAGCCGGGGCCCGGCGACCGGGGACTCGAGCGCCTGACGCAGCACCGCCCCCTGGTCAGGTGCGGCGGCGACCCGTCGCGGCGTGACCACGCTCGAGCCCTTCTCCGGCAATCGGATCTCGAGCAGGCCGTCGCCGAAGCGCACCGCCGCCGTCCGTTCGGTCAACTCAGCCATCGAGAAAAACGCTACCCGGGGGGTGTGACGGCGGCGGTCCCTTTGGCGGCGATTGTGGCCAGGGACTGCTGGCTGGCGCCGGCCATCAGCGCGGGCACGCCGAGGTCGGTGAGCAGGTCGCTGGCAGCCCGCATCTCGTCGGCCCGCCGGCGGGCGTGGCGGTAGCTCCCGTCGACGATGCGCTCGATGGCCCGGTCGTCGAACTCCACCAGCTGCTCGCGGATGTGGTCGTAGAGCCAGTCCTCGAGCCCTGCGGCGCGGGCGGCCACGAGCGCCTCCACGACGGCCATGCTCATGCCCTTGAAGAACACGCTGCGGAGGAGCTTCTTGGTCGCAGCGGCCCCGACCGGCTCGTCGAGCACCTCGATGCGGCCGCCGGCGGGGCCGATGAGGTCGACGAACGCCTTGGCCCCCGGTCCGGCCGCGAGCATCGGCGTGCGGATCCCCGTCCCGGGCACCGTGCTCATGATGGCGACGTCGGCGAAGAGGACCGTGTCGTCCCCGGGAAAGGCGTCCGCCACGAGCGACGCGAGGTGCTGCTTCGCCTTTGCGGACGAGGTGTTGAGCTCGGCCCACACCATCCCGGGACGCAGCCCGGGCAGGGCGTGGGCCAGCGCCACCTCTGCTTCGTGGGAGCTGTTGACGTTGAGCACGACGTCGGCGCCGGAGGCGGCGTCCGCCTCATCCGAGCAGGCGACCGCGCCGGGTGGGGCCTCCACCTTGGGGTCGTAGCCGCGCACCACCGCGCCCGCGTCGAGGAGGTTCCGCGCGATCTCCCCGCCGGCCTCGCCCAGTCCGAGCACCCCGATGACGGTTGCCCCGGGCCTGTTCCGGTCGGTGCCGGTGGTGTCGGTGGATACGGAGTTGCTGGACAAGACGCCCTCCCGGAATGGAGCTGGATCCGGGCCCTTCCGGCCTCGTCGGAGCAGCCGGGCGGGTCCGGATGCCAGGCTACGGCCGCCCCGTCAACGGCCACGGCTCCTCACGGTGGCGGCGGCAAGCGGCGCGAGTCCGACGAAGCCGTCCGGGCTGCGCCGCCCGCGCAGGTCGGCCGACGGCTACGCGCCGTCCACCAGGGTTGCAATCATCGAGTCGTCCCGGGCCCCGAGCCCCGCCAGCAGCCCGAGCCGGTAGAGCTGCTCGGCCGCGGCCGCGACGGGCAGCGCCACCCCGGCGCCCCGGCCGGCGTCGGCCACGATCCCCAGGTCCTTCACGAAGATGTCGACCCGCGAGAGGACCTCGGGCGTCCCGCCGGCGAGCGCCTCGATGATGCGGGGACCCCGATTGGCGAGCATGAACGACGCCCCGGCGCCCGATCCCAGGGCATCGAGCGCGGCCTGCAGGTCGAGCCCGAGGCCCTTGGCCAGCGCCAGGGCCTCGGCGGCGGCGGCGATGTGGACGCCGGCGAGCAGCTGGTTGACGACCTTCATCGCCTGCCCGTCGCCCGGATTGGGGCCGACGACCGCGACCGTCGAGGCGAGGAGGTCCACCACCGGCTGCGCCCTGCGGACTGCCTCGTCACCTCCGCCGCGCAGCGCCAGGAGGTCGCCCTCCCCGGCCCGGGCCGGCCCCCCGCTCACGGGCAGATCCAGGAATTCCACCCCCGCTTCGGCGAGGCGGGCCCCGACTTCCCGGGCGACCTCGACCCCCACCGTGCTCGTGAGCACCACCACCGACGCCGGGTCCAGCTCCGGCGCCGCCCCGTGCTCGCCGAAGAGGGCGGCGTCCACCTGCTCGGCGTTCCGGACGGCCAGCACCACCACGCCTGCGCCGCGGGCGGCGCCGGCGGGGGTATCGGCGGTGCGGGCACCCGCCCGAGCGGCCAGGCTCATCCGCTCGGCCAGGGGATCGAAGGTGGTCACGGGGAGGGTCGAGGCGAGGCGCGTGGCCATCGGGAGGCCCATGGCGCCGAGGCCGATCACCGCCACGGCCGGGCCCGCAGCGGGGACTTCGTCAGAGGCGGTGGTCACCGTCGGTCCTTTCGAGTGCTCGGCGGACCTGACGTCCGCCGTTGTGCACCAGAACGCGCGGTATACGCGCGTTCTGGTGCACAACGAGCAAAATGGCTCACAACGACCTCGAGGCCGCCCCG
>WQVT01000493.1 GCA_009785715.1 Acidimicrobiaceae bacterium
GCCCGCAACGCCAGGGTCCGGGCTCGCTGGGAGCCCTCGACGTGCGCCTGGACCCGCTCGACAAGCTCGAAGGCGTCGCGGTAGGCACCGATGGCGGCCTCGCGCTCGGCGGCTCGGATCAGGTGGGGGGCGGCGGCGGCGGGGTCGCCGGCTTCGACGAGGTGATGGCCGACGCGGGCCGGCGACGCACCTAACGCTTCGAGCCGGGCGGCGGCGGCGCGGTGGATGCGGCGGCGCCGGTGTGGGGCGACATCCGCCGTCAGTGCGTCACGGACAAGGCTGTGCCGGAACTGGTAGTGGGCGCCGGTGTGGGCGATGACCCCGACGCCGAGGGCTGCGTCGAGGTGGGCGAAGGCGTCGTCGTCGGACAAGTCGGCAAGCGACACGAACTCGTCGGTGTCGAAGGTGGTGCCCAGCACGGCTACCCGCTGCAAGATGTCCCGTGTCTGCGGGCTGAGGCCGGCGAGCGCGACCGAATCGGCGGACTCCTCCCAGGCGGGGGCGGTGCCGGCCCGGCGGGCCAGCTCGATGGCCGCGAACGGCGAACCGTCGGACAGTTCCGCGATGCGGGCCACCGTGTCGTCGGCGGCGTTGGGCAGGTGGCGGCGGGCCAGTTGCTCGGTGTGCGCGGCTCCGAGCGGGCCGAGCTCGCGGGCGAGGGCGCCAGCCCGGGTGGTGAGGCTGGTCCGGAACTGCTCGAACTCGTCGGTCAGCCGGGTCGGCCGGTACCCAATCAGCAGCGCGATCGGCTCGGTCGTGGCGCAGCGGGCCAGGTAGTGGGTGAGGCGCAAGCTGGCCTCATCGGCGTCGTGGAGGTCGTCGAGGACCAGCACGACACCACGGTCGGCAGCGGCCAGCCGCACCAGCTCGGCGACAGCCACGAAAAGTCGCTGGTGCCCGCCTTCGCCGCTCCAGTGCAAGTCAGATCCGGCCAGGGCCCGGTCGATCTCAGCGCGGTAATTGTCATCGAGCCCGTCGAGCAGGACCGGATGGCGCCGGCAGAGGTCGGCGACGGCCTCCAGAACGGGTGCGTAGGGCCAGGCGCCTTCGATAGCCGCCGCCACACCCCGGCCGGTCCGCCAGCCGCGCGACTCGGCTTCACCCTGAGCCCAAGCCAACAGCGCCGACTTGCCCACGCCCGCGGCCCCGGCCACCAACAACGTACGTCCACCCTTGCCGTCACCGACCGCCCCGAGAACCGCGTTGATCAGCGTGCGCTCATCGTCCCGTCCGACCAGGTCGTCCTCGACGGTGGGCGACGGCTCGGCGACCCCGGCGGCCAGGAGGGCGTCACGCAGCGCCACGGCTTCCTTGCCGGGCGTCAGACCCAGCTCGCCGGCCAATGCCCGATCCAACCGCTCAAATTGTCGCAGCGCCCCGTGCCGGTCGCCCCGTGCTGCCAGGGCGCGCATCAGCGCCAGATGGGCCTCTTCGTCGGTGCCCTCAAGTTGTATGAGGTCGTCCCAGCGACCGAGTCGCCGCAGCGCATCCGTGCGGAGCTGACGGACCCGCTGTCGAGGCCCGGCCGCCCACTCATCGTAGAGATCCTCGGGCAGCAGATCGCCTCCGCAGCCGTTCACCGCGGCCGCCAGGAGCACCTCGTCTCCGGTGCGCAGGGCGTCGTGGGCGGCGGCCTCGAACAAGGCCACGTCGACCGCGACGGACTGGTGAGGAAACAGGGCGACCGAGTCGCCTCGCAGGACGATGGTGTCGTCGCCGGCGGCTTTGCGGGCGAAATAGGCGGCCTTGTGAAGCCGGGGGGCGGCCTCGTCCACAGCCAGGTCGGGCCAGAGCGCGTTCAAAACCTGCTCGCGGTGCAGCCGCCGCCCCGGGCTGAGTGCCAGCAACTTGACGAGGGCGGCGGCCTGGCGCCGGCTCCACGCCCCGGCTGGGACAACCCGGCTGTCACGGCGCACCTCGAAAGTTCCCAGCAGTCTGATCTCGATCGTCACCGCTGACCCTCAACGATCTCATAGGTCCGATGCGGAACCGCCGAGGAGTCTGGCGCAGGACGGCCACTGCCACCCGCAGTGAGTGCGGTCGGACCCGGCTCGGACGCCAAGAGGTAGTCGACCTCGTCCACCATAGCTGCATTCAATGAGCGCAAGTGGGGCTCGACCGAGCCGGTGTCCCACCGGTACGAGGCGAAGGACTCGGTCACCGCGAACAGGCGCTCCGAGAGCCGGTTGCGGGTTTGGTGGTACTCGCGCATGGCGGCTTCCTCGCCGCGCTCGCCCGCCAGGAAGGCGGCGGTGGCCTGGGCAAGAAGCTGGGCGTCGCGCAGGCCGTCGGACGGGCCATGGGCGGTAATCGGGTCCTGGTAATAGCCGGCGTCACCGACCAGCGCCCACCCCGGTCCCCACGGGCGGCGCATGAAGCCGGGAAGGCCTGCGAAGCCGCGCAACGGTTCGGCCGGGCCCGCGCCGGCCACCCTCGCCGCCAGCTCGGGACACGCTTCGGCCAACAGTCGCCGAAAACCTCCTGCCAGGTCGCCGGCGAGCTCGTCAGCAAAGCGCCCGGGCGGCGTGCCGACGGTCACGCAGGTCTGACCGTCGTTGGTGGGGATCAACGCCGCGGTAACCCCGGGTCCGTAGAACCACTCGTAGCCGCCCGTCTGCAGACCCGACACGTGTGTGTAGATGACCGAGCCTGCGTGGGATGCCTGACGCTCCATCGTGGCGCCGACGGTGCGGGCCACCGTCGAGTGGACACCATCGGCGCCGATGGTCACCGCCGCACGAACGCCGACCCGCTCGTGGCGGCGATCATGACCGACAACCCCGATCACCCGGCCGTCGGCGGCGTGCTCCACGTCGGTCACCGAGATGCCGACCAGGACGTCGGCGCCCGCCGCAGCCGCCGCGTCCACCAAGATTGGGTGGAGCACGGTGCGCCTCGGCGCATACAGCGCGTCGACACCCGCCACCCGCTTCAGACTCACTGACGTGGTGGCGTCCCCGTAGCGAAACACGGTGCGGCGCACCGCCGGCGTGCCGGC
>WQVT01000494.1 GCA_009785715.1 Acidimicrobiaceae bacterium
GAAGGTGGTGCCCGAAGGCGAGGGTGGCCTGGGCGTCGAGGGCAAAGTCCAACACGCCCGCATCCACGAAGGGGTTGCCGTCCCGGTCACCGCCGATCCACGAGCCCATCCGGATCACCGGCGGCGCCGACACCGCCCGGCCGGCGAAGTCGGAGAGCGCCGCCTCGTAGCGGCCCTGCAGCCTCGGCACCTCGTCGAAGAGCGAGACCTCGTAGTAATAGAGCGCGGCGTTGATCTCGTCCCGCACGCGCAGGCGGGTGGGGCGCAGAATGGCCGTCTGCCACAGCGTCAGCACCTCGACCCGCAGGGCTTCGCGCCACTCGTCGAGCTCACTCGGCGCCAGGTCCGTGCGGTCACGGTTGGTCAAAAGGCGATTGATGTCATGGGCCCGGGTCAGCGCCGTCCGCCGTCGTACCTCGGTGGGGTGCGCCGTGAAGACCGGGCTCACCACCACGTCGCCGGCCAGGCGCACGAGGTCGGTTCGATCGAGTGCGGTGCGGCCGAGCTGGTCGAACGCGCCTCCCAGCGTCCCCGGTCCGCCGCCCTGTCCGGCGCGCCGGTCGGCCCGCTCCCGACGGTTGTCGCCGACGTCCTCGGCCAGGTTCGCGAGCAGCACGAAGGTGCTGAACGCCCGGATGATCTGCAACTCCTGTTCCTCGGCCATCGCCCCGAGCGCCGCCTCGAGCCCGCCTTGCCGATCCGGGCCGGCCCGGCGTTCCCCCACGGCGACGCGGCGGATCGACTCCACCGTCTCGAACATCGCCTGACCGTTCTGGTCGGCGATGACCTCACCAAGGATCCGGCCGAGGAGGCGGATGTCGTCCGCGGCGGAGCGTTCCACTATCCGGTGCCGAACCAGAGGCCGAGCAAGGTGCGGTCGTCGCCGCACCCCTGCCGGGAGAAGTCGGTCTGGGCGGCGAGCACGAGGGGATGAGGGGGGGTGGCCAGGCCGGCGGCCAGTCCCGGCGCCACCGTCGTGGGCCCGTCGCGCAGCGGGTCCCCCACCCCGTCGGTTACGACGAGGAGGGCCTCGCCCGCCCGGAGCCGGCACCGCGCGAGCTGGATCTCCGGCTCGGCGGAGGGGAGCGCCGGCGTGGCCAGCGCCTGCATCCCGTCGTCATCGGCTTCCCCGGCGCTGAACAGCTCGGTCCAGGTGTCGTTGAAAAGCGTGAACGCCGTCGAGTCCCCGACCCGGACCAACTCGGCGCTCCCGTCGCGGGTGACCGTGACCAACACCAGCGTCGCTTTGCCCACTTCGAAGCCGCTCACCGCCTCGTTGACGGCTGCGACGGCGGCCAGCAGGTCCGTGCCCCCGCCCGCGAGCTGGGCCACGGCGGTGGACGCCACCGCGGCGGCGACCGGCGCCGAGTCGCCGTAGGAGCCCAACCCGTCGGCGACCGCCAGCACGACGCGTTCGTCGTCACCGTCCCATGCCCAGCTGTCCTCGACCGACCGCGCCGCGACCCGGTGGCGGACACCGACGACGCTCGCGACCCGCAGCGCACACCAGTCGGTGTCGGCCCAGTCCGCGCGGATGCCGGCCATGGCGGCCGTCCGGGGGGCGAGGAGCCAGGGCAGGTCGGAGGCCGGCGACGGGCGGCCGAAGACGGGCGAGCTATTCGAGCTCATCCACCGGGATCGGGGTCATGGTGGGCACTTCGGGTGGCACCAGCTCCGCCGATCCGCTGTACACGCTCGCCGAGGAGCTGACGATCGACGAGATGAGCCCGGCCATGAGCTCGGGGATCACCCGGGCCGGCTCGACGCCCTCGGTGGCGATGAAGGCGCGGTTCGGCTTGCCCTCGCTGACCTCCGCCAGCACCTCCGGGGCTGCGGCGCCGAAGCCGAAGGAGAGGATGTTCGGGTGCCGCTTCCACGCCGGGTCGACGAGGCGGCCGTGCGCCGCCCGCCAGGTCTCGGGCGGGTCGGTGGGGCGGCCGTCCGAGATGAAGATCACCGCCGGCCGGTACCAGCGGTCCCCGGCCACCCGGCCGCTGCGGTAGTCGTCCTCGATCGTCGCCCGCAGGTGGTCGAACGCGGCCGAATACGACGTGCTGCCGGCGGCGACGAGCGCCGGGATCTCCTCGACGAGGCTGAGGTCCGCCAGCGGGAGCAGGGTGCGGGCCTGGTCGCTGAAGGTCACCACGGAGAAGCGGATCACCTCGGAGATGGCGGGATCCTCGCCGATGTTGGCCCGCAGGATCGGCAGCTGGCGGTTGACCGCCTCGATCGGCGCGCCGGACATCGACGCGGAGACGTCGAGGCACAGATAGAACGGGAAGACGGCGTAGCGCTCCTCGACTCCGAGATTCGCTGAGGTCATGCGGGGCCACGGTATCGGAGGTCCGCCTGTGGTGCCGGGGACCCGCGTGAATCAGACGCCTAGGAACGGGGCGGCGATCATTGCCACGACGAAAAGCACGAGGCAGGCGGCGACGAAGTCGATGGCCGCGCACCACGGGATCCTCCACAGCCCCTCCCGGCGGTGCTCGGCGCTGCGCAGGTAACGAACCGTCGTGCGGTGTTCGGTGATGAGCCACGAGACGATCACCGCCAGCATCCGCTTGACCTGCGCGCCGATCGAGGGCCCGGCCGGCGGGGCGCTCACGCCGACCCCCGCCTGCCCGCCCGGGCCCACCGCCCACCCGGTCGGCGGCACCCCGGGCCGGGTCGCCGTCAGGCCCCCGCTCCGGGTGCGAACCAGGGTCCGTCCGGCGGTTCCCGGGACGGCGGCGGCCGCCGGGACGGCGATGCGGGTCGGGCGGCTGTCGAGGCGGGGGCGGTACGGCACCGGGTGCACGGTGACCGGGGAGGGCGTCGCGCCTTCGCCGGCGGCCGTCGCGCTGCTCGGCGGGGCGGCCCGGAGCGGCGTCCGGCCCTGTGAGGCCCAGACGGCATCGAGGATGCGGGCGGCGCCCAGGTCGCCGATCGCCGACTCGAGGGCGGCGATCCAGGTGGCGGCCGGCGGCCGGGAACCGGCGTCGCCGCCCAGCCC
>WQVT01000495.1 GCA_009785715.1 Acidimicrobiaceae bacterium
CGGTGCGTGGCAGGAGCTCGGGGGGGCCTGAGCCGCCGCTGACCCTGCGGGCCGGGTGGCGCCGGCAGGCGCATTTGGGGAGGGCTCCCTAGGACACGCCGAAGGCGAGGCCACTACCCTGACGGCGATGTTCGGGAAGCTGCGCCCCGTCCGGTGGCGTCGCAGTGCCCCCGCCGGTCGGCTCACCCTTGCCGGGGTGTTGGTGGCGGCAGTCGCCGGCGTCGCGTTCGGCACGGGCTACACGACGACCAAGGCGGTCGCGACCGACGACAGCGCGTGGCTGCAGAAGGGCGACACGATCGTCCAGGTCAACGGCCCGGCCGGCCGATTCGACGCCGTCGTGGCCGACAAGCCGACCGCCCTCGCCAGCTCCGTCCGGGACCGGCTGGAGATCGTCGAAACCCCCGACGGCCAGGTGTTCGCCGCCGACCCCCTCACCCACAAGATCTACAAGGTCGACCTGTCCACGATGGCCCCACAGACGGTCGGCGCCGCCGGCACCGACGTCCTTGCCGCCGGCTCCTCACACTTCGTCGTCAACGCGACGAAGGGAACGGTGACCAGCTTCAACCCGAACACGCTCGCCCTCTCGCAGCCGATCACCGTTCCAGGCGGAGTGGCGAGCACCGCCATCACTCCATCCGGCGTGGCGTACATCGGCTCGAACGACGGCAGCGTGACGATCATCGACCACGGCACGCCCCACACCATCCAGGTCGCGCCGAAGCGTCACCCGATCGACGTGTCCGTCGTCGGCGACAAGCCGGTGGCGATCGACACCATCACCGGTCAGTATCTGGACCTGGGTAGCGGCGGGACTCCCGGACAAGCCATCGCTCTCCCGGGCCCTCCGGGGGCAACCGTCCAGGTGGCTCCCTCACTGTCGGGGAACACTGCCTGGCTCATCCGCGGCACCAGGTTGGTCAAGGTGAACCCCGGGGGCAACACCGTGCAGGCCACGCTGCCGAGCCGGGACACCTTCGGCGCTCCCCTGACGAACGCCGGCAACGGGTACGTCCCCGACGACAGCGCAGGCCAGGTGCTCGTTTACGACCCGTCGGTAGGTCTCGCCCAGCACGTTTCCGTGCCCGTGGGAATCCCCGGCGACACCGACATCCAGATGGTCGTGAAGGACGGCGACGTCTGGGCCGACAACCCCACCTCGTCCGAGGCGACGGTCATCCACCCCAACGGCACGACCCAGATCGTCAACAAGGGGACCGGGAACGGCGTCTACGTCCCCGGTCAAGGCGACAAGCAGGCCCAACCTCGATCGGCTCCCGCTGCAGGCCTCAACCCGGGGAGCCCGCTGTCGGCAACCAATCGACCGGCGCCGGCCGCCGGCAACCCGCAATCCGACCCACAGACGGGCGTCACCCAGCCACCGCCGACCGACTCCCAGGGGGCGAGTCCGCCGGCCAGCCAGGCGCCGACGTTGAACCCGACGGCACCGTTCGTCCCGCCGACCCAGACCCCCGTCGCCCCCGTCGCCCCCGTCGTGCCCACGCCGCCCGTCGTCACGCCGGGGCCTCCCATCGCTGCCCCAGCTCCCGTGAACCTTCCCGTCGCCGCCCGAGCCCCGATCACCTCCCCGCGCACCCCGTCTTCGCACGGGACGACCACCACGACCACGGCACCGCCGACCGGTTCCTCCACCACCGTTGCGAACGTCGTGGTGCCCAACGGTCTGGTCGGCAAAAGCGTCACGGTGGCGTGCCAGGCCATCCTCGACGCCAAACTCCACTGCGGCCAGAAGGACCTGGGCCAGGCGCCCGCCGGCCAGGCACCGGACGTGGTCACCGCGGTGCCCAAGCAAGGCCAGACCGTCCCGGAGAACACGAGCGTCGAGGTCGACTACTACAGCACGGGGGCGCCGATAACGATCCCGGCGTTCACCAAGGGCGAGAGTCCTCAGACGTACTGTTCCAAGATCCCGACCGGGCTGACCTGCTCACCCAACGACATGGGACCGGGTAACCCGAAAGGCCAGGTCTTCCAGACCAACCCCCCGGTCGGCTCGACCGTCGCCTACGGCCACAAGGTGCTCGCTGACTACTACTCCTCCAGCAAGCCGATCTTCGTTCCGACCCCCGGCCAGGGAGGTGCGCCCACGGACCCGCAGGGTTACTGCAACTTCGCGGACACCCTCGGGTTCAACTGCACGGCCACCCCGACCGCCGTCGAGCAGGACACCAACAAGGTCCCCGGCCTCGCCGACCCCAGCCAGCCGCTCAACACGGTCGACTCGAGCGACGTCACGCCAGCGCCGTCGACCGCCGGCCAGCCGTACGGCACCAGCCTCACGGTGGTCTACTTCGACAAGCAGGGCATCGCCGTGCCGGACGAGACGAACACGCCCATCGCCACCGCGTGCACCAACCTGAATAGCGCTGGCCTGAACTGCGGCTCCCAAAACCAGGAATCGGTCAACGGGCAAACCCCCAACACCGTGATCGCTGGCTCGGAACAGGCGGTCATCGGCGGCAACACGGTCCCGGCGGCAAACCTCGTCGTCGCTTCGGGCACCACCGTCAACTTCAGCTACGACCCCGGCCAAACCGTGCCGCCGGTCGTCGGCGACGATCAACCCACGGCGTGTGCCGCGATCGCCGCCGCCAATCTGACGTGCGATCCAGTGCCCATAGCGGTCCCATACGGCACGGCCGCCACGGTGGCGAACGAGAGCCCGGGGGCGGGCACCACTCCGGTCGCAACAGGCAGCACCGTCACCATCGGCGTCAACAGCCCCGGCCCGCCCGTCTACGTGGCTGACTGCGTCGGGTCTGCACCGGGAGCGTGCTCAACTGCGGGTATCACGTACCAGCCCGTAGACGACGGTGCGTTCACCGCGAATTGCAACGTGATCTACCAGCAGGACACCGCGGCCGGGACCCCGGTGGCGCCGGGCACCACCGTGGTGACGCACTACAGCCACTGTCCCGCCAGCGTCGGGATCAGTGAGTGGCACCTCCTCAACGGGCGTGGCCAGGTCCA
>WQVT01000496.1 GCA_009785715.1 Acidimicrobiaceae bacterium
ACATGCGTCAGGCCGTCCACGCCCGCCGCGACCACCTGCGCGGTGGCTGCCAGCGTCATGGCATGTGCGAGCACCATCTTGCCTCGGGCATGGCCCGCGTCCACGGTCGCGGCCAACACCTCGGGGGCGACGGTTGGCACCGATACGCCCAGCACGTGGCCGTCCTCGGTGATCACCTTGAGGTAATCGGCCCCTTCGGCGATCCGGTCGTCGACGAACTCGGCGGCCTCCTCGGCGGTGGTCGCGGTCGGCCATTCCGGGTCATTCAATCCCTCGCGGAGCTGATGCGGGTGCCCGTCGGGGTGCGTGAGCGCAAACGACGGGCTGCGGACGTCTGCTATGTCGTGGGAGTGGGCGGCCTCGGCGCGCAGCGGACTCATCGTCTCGGGCACCGAGGCCATATCCAGCTCGGTGGTAATGCCGAAGGTCAGGGCATGGCGCAGCCCCTCGGCGCTGGCGTGGGTGTGCGCGTCGATCAGACCGGGCAGGAGCGTCGCGCCGCTCCCGTCGAAGACCTCGATACCCTCGGGCCGCGATCCGCCGACCGCGCTTATCACCTCGCCCGTCACGTGCACGTCGAGCTCGCCAAGGACCCTTTCGCCGTCGAACACCTTGGCCCCGGCGATCACGAACTCGGTCGTCATCAGGCCACGCCCAGTTCGATGCCGACGGCAGCATTTTGCTCGGGAGTGCCGAGAACGTAGCCGTACTTGGTGGACAGGGCGATCAGCTGGCCCAGATCATCGGGTGTAAGTGGCCCCTGCAGCCCGACGTCGGGTCGGGCGAGCTCGCGGAAAAATTGCCCGAGGCGCGTGCTGGTGACGACGAGGTCCACCGCCGGTTCGTCGGACACGTTGCGGTGGGCGTGCAGGATGCCACCGGGTATGTGCACGTAGTCCCCGGCGTACACGTCTCGCCACCGCAGTCCGTGCGCATCTTCGACGAGCACCTGCTGTGTGCCGGCGAGGATGAGGAAGTCCTCGTCGTCATCGTGCCCGTGCAGCGGCACCACGACACCGGGCGGCAATACGCCGCGCATCACGCAAAAGTCGGCGCCGGGATCGTCTGGGCCGCAGATGAATTCGACAGTTGGCCCGAATACGTCCATAGCGGCATATGGGGTTCCGGCTGCAACACCGCGGAGCACCTTGGTGTGGTTCTGGTCAGATTGCATGTATATGTGTCCTTCTGTGTTGGGATCCCGGTAAAGAGAGGGTCAAATTGGCTTGCGTCCCCACGCCTGGAAGAGAATTGGGTGGACGACGAAGGTGTCTGGTGAGTTGAGGTGTTCGCGCAGCTCGTCGGTGAGGCGATCCAGACGTTCCTCGTCGAGCAGCCGGGCCTCCAGGAGTCGGCGCCGATAGATGCCGATGCCGGTGAGCAGCAGCGTCTGGTAGGGGTGGCCGGGGTGCCAGCGGTAGGCGTGGGCGTCGCCGTCGACGTCGGCGAGACCAGCTTGGCGGAGCAGCGTCGGGAGCCGCCGGCCGATGAACGGGTCCTTGCCGTTGGCGCTCCATCCCCGCAGGAACGTCTCGAGCAGCTCATCCCAGGCGGGATGACCCGGCTCGCACATCCAGGAGTAACTGTCGACCTCTTGTACGGCGACCCAACCGCCGGGGCGAGTGACGCGGACCATCTCCCGGACGATGTCCTGCGGCGAGGGATGGTTGATCAGCACGAGTCGTTCATGCACCCCGTCGAACGAGCCTTCGGGAAAGCCGCTGCGGGTAGCGTCGCCCAGTACCAGCTCGACGTTGGTCAGTTCGCTGATTGTCTGTTCGGCGTACGCGAGCATCCGCGGCTCGTGGTCGAGACCAATGACTTGGCCGGCCCCGCCCACCCGAGCGCTGAGCATGTCGAGCACCCCGAGCGGGCCACACCCGACATCGAGAACCCGGGTTCCGTAGCCGACGCCGACCCGGTCCAGCAGCTGCGCAGCCTCGCGGCGATGCAGTTCACTCTGCACGAGCAGCCGCGCCCGCTCTGACTCGTCGGCAGCGAGGTGGTAAGTGGCCACCGATTGCATGAGTTCCCTTCTGTTCGGCAAAAATCCTCAGCGGTTGACGGGAAGCGGGATGGCCGTGAACATGCCATCGGGGTCATAGCGGGTCTTCGCGGCCAGCAGCCGTACGGCGTTGTCGCCGTAGGCATCTGCGATCTGGTCGTGATCGTCGGGCCCGAGCAGGTTGGGGTAGCCGCCGGGAAGCGCGTAGGGCGCAAGCGCCGCCGATACCGCGTCGGCCCATGCGCGGTGAGCAGCACCGTCCCCGGGCTCCCAACCCGCGACGATCTCGACCATGAAATGCTCACGCCGGTTGGAGAACGCGGTCTCCTCGCTGCCGATGCGGGTCGATGCACCGTGACAGTGGTGGACGGGTAGAAGGCTTCGCGGCGAGGTCCGGGTCCGCCCGGCCTCGACGAGCGCATCGATGATCTCGGGCGTGAACCCGGGCAACGTCCGTGTGCGAACCGCCCAGTGCAGTCCGCCCACGACGTGCGCGTCCCACTGTCCGAGCAACTCGCCGTAGGTCATCGGCGCCACCTGCGTCGCCAGCGGCTTCCCCAGTTTGATCAATGCATCGATTGCACGCTCGCCGACGGCGAGGTCGCCGCTCCAAGCCGGCGCCAGGAAGAACGTCGGTTGTCCGTCGGACCCGGGCATCAGGCCGCTTTGCACCGTCAGCTCGTCAGGCGCCGGCGCCAACACCTCACGCAGGCCGTGCCATACCGCTGTAGCCTGCGACCACGGGAACACGATGAGCCCGGCAATCAATTTGTTCACTGGATGCAACCGCACTTGCATCGACGTGACCACGCCGAAGTTGCCGCCGCCGCCGCGCAACGCCCAGTAGAGCTCCGGTTCGTGGTTCGCGTCGGCGGTGACGATCCGCCCGTCGGCCAAGACCACCTCGGCGCTCAGCAGGTTGTCTGATGCGAGTCCGAACCGCCCATTGAGCGGACCATAGCCACCGCCAAGTGTCAG
>WQVT01000497.1 GCA_009785715.1 Acidimicrobiaceae bacterium
GAGGACTCGAACCTCCATCCCTTGCGGGACCAGGACCTAAACCTGGCGCGTCTGCCAATTTCGCCACGCCCGCTTGACCTTCTGACCTGCTCTTTTATCTTATTCGCTCGCCTCCAGGACCCTCCAACAGGGCCGATTTGCAAACCATTTGCAAACCAATGGTGATCTGACGCACGCAGGAGAGCCTAACGAGGGGTCCCGGGCCCGTCTGCCTGCTCGTCTCAGAGGAGCTGACGAAGCTGCTCAACGGTCAGGCCGGTGTCCGCCAAGATGCCCCGCAGCGTCCCTTTCGCCACGTCGCGCCCGGCGTGAACGGGGACGGTTGTCCCACGCCCATCGGGGTGACGCATGACGTGATGGCTGCCGCTGACCCGGGCGAGCGTGAACCCGGCGCGCTCCAGCGCGCGGACGACTCGCTCGCCCGGCACCGAGGGGACTGGCGGCATCAGGCCACGTCGATGGTGACTGTCAGCTCCTCGGGTGCGCCGAACTCGGCGATAAGAACGCTCAGTGCCTCGCGGAGGTCGTCTATCGCCTCGGCACGCGTGGTGCCTTCCCCGTTGGCGCCGACACCAGGCTGCAACTGGGCGTGCGCGCACCACACTCCGTCCTCGTCCTGCTCCACGGTGTAAGGCACGTGTACTGCGCGAGTCATGGCGGTGGACTCCTCGGCGACTAAGCAAGTCGTATCGTAGCGGTGGGCCTCCAGCAGGCACTCGCAAAGGCCCGCAGGTCCCACCCTGGGCGCGTCGGCTCAAGGTCGAGATTGAACCTGTCCGCCGAGCGTCCTAGACCGACTCGATCCTGACCGTGTTCCGGGTGTGGCGACCGAGGGACCGCAGGTCGCCCACATCGCTCGACAGGACCGTGGCGCCCCCGGCTCGATCGGCGACCGTGACCACGATGGCGTCTACCGCAGATGGCGCTCGTCGGGTTTGGACCCGCTCTCTGATCGCAGCGGCCTCGCGGGCGAGGGTCTCGTCCACCGGCTGGATGTCGCAGGTGCGCAGGAGCCGGTTCTCGTGGTAGTCACGGCGGTGATCGCCGGTCAGTGATTCGGTCAGCACGACGGTCGGCACGATCGGTGGCCACTCGCCCCGGTCGCGCAGCTCGGCCAGCCGGGCGCGATCACCTGCCAGGCTGGTGACTCCATGGGAGTCGAGGACGAGGGTCACGCGCTACGACGCCGCTTGGCTGGTCCGAGCACCCGGTCGGCCCATGCCTTCGCCTCAGCCCGGTCCCGGTCGCTCACCGGCCCCAGTTCTGCGTCGAGCTCGGCCAGATACGCATCCAGCTCGGCCACCTTGGCCAGTCGGGCCAATTCTGCCGCGACGGCCCGCTGGGCGAGTTGAGAGATGTTGAGGCCGGCCTGCTTGGCCTGAGCGTGGAGTTCGTCGGGCATGGTGATGTTCACTCGGGCCATGCGCATATGATACACATCAGAGCTTTCCGATTACGAGGGCGCGTCCCCGAAGATCGCGCGGGCGCCCGTGACGGCCGCATGCTCGTCGTCGCCGGGAAGGACGTGTTGATAGATGGTCATCGTGATGGTCGGACTGGCGTGCCCAACTCGCTGGCTCACGGTCTTTACGGGAACGCCGGAGCGGATCAACGCTGTCGAGTAGGAGTGCCGGACATCGTGCAGCCGAATCGGGGGGAGCCCGGCTCTGCGCACCGCCTGGGCGAACCACTGCGACAGCCGCTGAGGATGGATGGGGCTGCCGTCCTCGCGGACGAAGACCAACCCCATGTCGAGCCAGCTCGGCCCCCAGGCCAAGCGTTCCTCGAGTTGGCGCCGGTGATGGGCCCGCAGAGCGGATGCGGTCACGGGGTCGAGTGCGATCACCCTCGACCCTCGTTCCGTCTTCGGAGTGTCGGTATGCAGGGCGTAGTTGACCGACGTGGTGCTCTGTCGGATAGACACCGTCCGCTGTTGCAGGTCGACATCGTTCCACCGCAGGCCGAGGAGTTCTCCGCGGCGCATGCCCGTCGTGACGAGGAGGTGCCAGGCGGCCGCCATCCGGTCGGCGGCCGTGCATTCCACGAACAGCCGGAGCTCCTCTGGCCTCCAGACATTCATCTCGACGGTCTTCTTCCGTGGCTGGTCGGCGGCGTCGGTGGCGTTGCGGAGCACCCGGCCCCACTTCACCGCGTCGGCCAGGGCCTTGTGCAACATCCCGTGAATATTGCGAACCGATTTGCTGCTCAGCCCTCCTTTCCCGCTGCGCCGGCCAGCAGTCAACAGGTCGGCGTAGTAGGCGTTCAGGGCCGGGCCGTCGACGGCAACAAGTGGAAGCGAACCGATCGAATGCGACACCACGTAGGCGTTCGTCTGCATCCGATAGTTCTCCCAGGTCCCCGGCTTGAGGGCGACTCGACGGGCTGGGAGCCACTCGTCGAGCAGGTATGCCGCCAGTGTCTGGCGTGCTGGAGCGACAAGGGCGCCGTGGTCGACCCGGCCGAGAAGCTCGGTGCGAGCCTTCTCGGCGTCCCTCTTCGTGGCGAAGCCGCGGTGCCACGTCTGCCGGCGGCCCGTTGTAGCGATCAGGTCCTCGCCGCACGCCGTGCACACGGCGGGTGGTCTGCGGTCCAGCCAGAAGCGCTTGCGGCACGACCGGCACTGCATGCACGGGACGTTGCGGCCGAGGTCGATAACCACCGCCCAGCCGTTTCCGTGGCGGCGAACGTGGCCTCTCATGTCGTGCCTCCCAGCTCCTCGCCCGACGGGTCATCGGGATGCCTTGCCTCCCATTCGGCGACGCTCTCCTCGATGAACTGTTGCTGGGCTTCGGCGATCCGGTTGCCTTTGCGAATGTCGGCTCGCATGGCTTCGATCTGGCGGATCTGTTCGTCTTCGTCGAGGTCGTGGAGGGCTTCGTGTTTGTCGATTTCGAGGATCAGGTCGGCGAGGGAGCGGAGGTTGGCCCGCAGGTCGAGGAGGTTGCCTTGGAAGCGTTTGCGGATGAGGTGGTGGGC
>WQVT01000498.1 GCA_009785715.1 Acidimicrobiaceae bacterium
GCCGTGCTCCGGGGCCATCCCCTGGTCGCCGACGTCGTCGTGGCGGGTAGGCCGCAGCCGGAGTGGGGGGAGGAGGTGGTGGCCTGGGTGATCCCCGCCGACCCCGGCCACCCACCTACCCTCGACGAGCTCCGGGGCCTGGTGCGGGACACGCTCGCCCCCTACGCCGCGCCCCGCCGGCTCGTCCTCGTCGACCGCTTCCCGCGCACCTCGATCGGCAAGGTGCAGCGAGCGCTGCTCCCCGACGCCTGATGCGCCAGGATCAGGCTCCCCTGACGCCGAGGTCCTCCCAGCGGATGACGCTCATGTTGTTGGTGAGCCCGCTGCTCTTGACCAGGTCCTTGGTCGAGACGTCGAAGAAGGCCTTCGAATAGAGCCAGACCGCGTCGACCTGCTGGTCCTCCCGGGTGTTGATCTGCTTGAAGATCTTGGTCCGGGCGGCGTTCGAGGAGGTGGAGGCGCTGGCGTTGAACAGGCTGTTGAGGGTCGGGTCATTGACCCCGGAGAACGCCGCTCCGCCCTCGAAGAACTGCGGGTCGTTGATCGACGGGTCGATGTTCCCGCCCCAGTTGGAGTCGATGGCCTGCCAGGTGTGGTTGAACGTGATCTGCAGCATCTGCTGCAGGGTGTTGTCCTGGATGTTGACCTTGATCCCGGCCGCCTCCCACATGGTGGCCAGCGCTTCGACCTCGGTGGTCCAGTACCCCGTGTTCGTGGTGGTGGACAGGTTCACGCTCAGGCCGCCGAGTTGCCTGACGAGAGACTTGGCCTTCGCCAGGTCGTAGGCCGGATAGGCCTTGTTCTTCTGCTGGTAGAACTCCTGCCCCGGCGCGGACTGATCCTCCACGACCGGGTAGGCGCCGTGATAGAGCTTGTCGGTGAGCGCGGCGGCGTCGGTCGCGTACGCCACGGCCTCCCGGGCCTTGATGCTCTTGAACGGCCCGTTCTGCTCGTTCAGGGAGATGAACTGCGTCAGCGTGGAAGGCGGGTCGGTCACCGTGAGGCCGTCGGACTTCAGCTGCTGGAGGAGGGGGATCGTCGAGATGAGCTGCCCCAGCTGGGCCTCGCCGGACTGCAGCGCGGACGCCGCGCTCTGGTCGGTGCCGACCGCGGTGAAGGTGATGCCGCTCAGGTGCGGCGCGCCCTTCTGCCAGTAGTTCGGGTTCTTCTTCAGCACCAGCTTGGAGCTGGGCGCGTTGGAGACGACCACGAACGGACCCGCGCCGATCGGCTTCATCGCGTAGGCCTTCTCACCCATCGCCGCGACCGCCTTCTCGTCGGCCGTCCAGTTCGGCGCCTCGTTCAGGAAGGCGTGGATGAAGGCGGAGTCCGGACGGGTCAGGTTGGCGACGACCGTGTACGGCCCGGTCGCCTTCACCTGTCCCTTGACCGGGAAGTTGACGTCGCCGATGTTGGCGTTCGCCGGCAACAGGTCGCGGTTGATGCTCCAGGCGACGTCCGCCGCGGTGAACGGGTCCCCGTTCGAGAACTTGAGGCCGTGGCGGAGGTTGATCGTGACCGTCTCGAAGTTGTTCGAGAACTTGTATCCCGTTGCCTCATCCGGGATGACCTTGTTCCCCGGAGCCAGTTCGAAGAGCTGGCCATAGATCGCATTCATGAAGTCCCCGTCGGCCGCGTCCTGCGGGTCGGTGGCCACGTCCAGGCCCGGCCACTGGGTGCCCACGTCGACGACGTTCAGCATCCCGCCGCCCGGCACACCCCCGCCCGACGGGCCGGCGGCCGAGGCCGATGCGGCTGCGCTGATCCCGGCCGTGCTGGCGAGCACCGCCACCGCCAGTGCTGCCGACGCCACTCTCCCGGAGCGGCTAATCCTTCCGGTCTTCATGATGCAACTACCCCCTGTTCTTTTCTTTACCCCTGGTTCAGACCTCCTTGGATCGAGGTCGTGGGACGATTTTCCAGTATAAGGAAAAACTTCAACAATCTGGTGACGGTGGGCACAATATCCTCGAAAGCGGTCGCGCGGTCGCGCTGCGTGGCCAACGCGCCGTGGGAACCCCGGCGCCGGTTGGCGCAGCATCCCCCGGGCGTTAGAATTGTCTGCTTGTTTCGGGGAGGGAAGGGGACCGGAAGTGCGTGCTGAAGAGAACGTCGTGATGACCCAGACGGCGAAGGGCACGCCGATGGGTGAGCTCCTGCGCCGCTACTGGCACCCGATCGCCGCCGCCGGTGAATTCGACGACCAACCGACCAAGCAGGTCCGCCTGCTCGGTGAGGATCTCGTCCTGTACCGGGACCGGTCCGGCACCTACGGGCTGCTGGCGCTCCACTGCGCCCACCGCAGGGCCGACCTGTCCTATGGGTTCGTCGAGGACTGCGGGCTGCGCTGCAGCTACCACGGCTGGGCCTACGACGAGAAGGGCAACTGCGTCTCCGCCCCCTTCGAGGACACGATCTCGGGGAACTCCCGGTTCCGGGACCAGATCCACCAGCCCGCCTACCCGGTGCAGGAGATGGCGGGCATGCTCTTCGCCTACCTCGGTCCCGAACCGGCGCCCCTTTTGCCCAATTGGGAAGCGTTCTCCTGGGAGAACGGGTTCGCCCAGATCGTGATCGCCCCGCTCGACTGCAACTGGCTGCAGGCCGCCGAGAACAACCTCGACCCGGTCCACTTCGAGTGGCTGCACAACAACTGGTCGACCGTCCAGGCGGCCGCGGACGGCTCCTACTCCCCTGCTCCCAGACACCTGAAGATCGAGATCGACGACTGGGAGTACGGCTTCGGCTACAAGCGGATGCTCGAGGGCTCACCCGACGGCGACGTGACCTACGCCATGCCCCGGATGGCGATCATGCCCAACCTCTTCGTCCCCGGCGGCACGCACATGGAGTACCGGGTCCCGATCGACGACACGCACACCCTGTCGGTGGTCTGGGCGTGGCAGGCGGTGCCCGACGACCGGCGCCCCTACGTCCAGGGGCAGATCCCCCACTGGTTCGCCAAGATCACCGA
>WQVT01000499.1 GCA_009785715.1 Acidimicrobiaceae bacterium
CATGCGGTGCCGAACACCTTGCACTCCCAGGGCTTGATGACCCCCTTCAGCACCTCGCCGCACTGGCAGGCCTTCGGGTCGGCCACCCGCACCCCCGGCACCTCGTAGCGGAGCTCGGCGTCGAGCTCCGCGAACTCCGGGCGGAGCTTGAGCCCGCTGTGCGAGATGAAGCCAAGCCCCCGCCACTCGAAGTGCGGTCGCAGCTCGAAGACGTCGGCCAGGACGGCCAGCGCACGGGGGTTGCCCTCCTCCCGTACGACGCGGGCGTACTGGTTCTCGACTTCGCAGCGCCCCTCGGAGATCTGGGTCAACAGCATGCTGATGGCCTGCAGGATGTCCAGGGGCTCGAAGCCCGCGGTGACGAGCGGCTTCTGATAGGTGGCGGGGACGAACCGGTAGGGGCGCTGGCCGACCACCGTCGACACGTGGCCGGGCCCAAGGAACCCGTCGAGGCGCAGGTCCGGCGACTCGAGGATCGCCTTGATGGGGGGGACGATCGTCACGTGGTTGGAGAGCACCGTGAAGTTCGACACCCCGCGGGCCTTCGCCTGGAGCAGGGTGAGGGCGGTCGAGGGTGCGGTCGTCTCGAACCCCACGGCGAAGAAGACGACCTCGCGGTCGGGATGGTCCATCGCGATCCGCAGCGCGTCGAGGGGGGAGTACACGAAGCGCACGTCGGCGCCCTCGGCCTTCGCCTGGAGGAGGTTGCCGCGGCTGCCCGGCACGCGCATCATGTCGCCGAACGAGGTGAAGATCACCCCGGGTTGCCGGGCGACCGCGATGGCGTCGTCGACCCGGCCCATCGGGATAACGCAGACCGGGCAGCCCGGCCCGTGCACCAGCTCGACCGAGGGCGGCAGGAGGTGCTCGATGCCGTGGCGGTAAATGGTGTGCGTGTGGCCGCCGCACACCTCCATGAACTTGAAATGGCCGTCCCCAGCCAGGTCCGTGATCCGTGCCACCAGGGCGCGGGCGGCTGACGGATCCCGGTATTCGTCGACAAACTTCATTTGACCAAACTACGCAGCCGGTCGCAGGCCATTGCCCGAACCCGACCCGGCGAGCCCGCGCAGCAGAAGATCACGCCCCAGCGACAGGCCGCCGGTGACGAGGTCCCTCACCTCCTCGGACGTGCTGATGACCTTCCACGCGTCGCGGAACTCCTCCCAGCCTTTCTCCCCCGCTTTCGTTCCGAGGGTGTAGCCGACGATGACGCCGATGATCGTTCCCATGCCTCAACCTCCTCTGCTCTCGGCGGCGACTCTCGACGACCAGTACGCCTCGAGTTCGTCTCCGTACGCCTGACCCATCAGCTTGAGCGAGGCGAGCGCCTCGTTCGCCTGCTCCTCGTCGATCTTGGACATGGCGAAGCCGACGTGGATCAGGACCCAGTCGCCGACCTGCAGGCCCTCGTCCTCGAGGAGCCCGATGTTGATGAGCCGCCTGACGCCGGCCACGTCGACGCGGGCCAGCTGGTCATTGGTGTCGACGAACTCGACCACCTGGCCCGGAATGCCGAGGCACATGTCCGCCGCGCCTCAGGCCCGGTACTCGATGGACTCGAGGACCAGTTCGTCGCCGCCGACCAGCGCAACGTCGACCGAGCCGCAGCTCGGGCACGCGGTCGGGATCTCGTCGCTTCCCCAGTCCTTCCCGCACCCGTTGCAGTGGGCGGTGATCGGCGTGAGCACCAGCTCGGCCGCCGCACCCTCGGCGACGGTGCCGACGGCGGCGACGGCGAACGACTGCTCGAAGGCCTCGGGATGGACGTGGTTCAGGCGACCGACGTGCACCCGGACCCGGGCGACCGCCCGCTCCCCCGCCCGCCGCTCGACCGCGTCGACGATCGAGGTGCACAGTCCTAGTTCATGCATAGCCTCACCCTTCCTTCTCGGCGACGATCTCGACCCGCACGTCG
This sequence comes from Acidimicrobiaceae bacterium, assembly GCA_009785715.1. Classification (GTDB taxonomy): domain Bacteria; phylum Actinomycetota; class Acidimicrobiia; order Acidimicrobiales; family Palsa-688; genus WQVT01. The sequence continues at coordinate 1,919 of WQVT01000499.1, forward strand.
ACCTCCGGCTCGACCCGGAGCATGAGCACGCGGGGCGGCTCCATCCCGAAGTCGCGGATGTCGAAACGGGACGACCCAGCGAGCTGGATCCTGCCCTCGTCGAGCGACTCGAGGGTCATGCGGTCCTCGTGCGGCCGGGCGACCCCCCGGAAGGTGATCTCGCCGCTCACCACATAGCTGCCGTCGATACCCGAGGACACCATCTGATCGAGGGTTCCCACGATGGTCGGATACCGCCGGGCGTCGATCCGCTTCTGCAGCTCGCGGTCCTCCAGCCGGTTCCCCGATTGCAGGCGACTGACGGCCAGGGACAGCCGGGCCTCCGGCTTCGCGTCGCCGGCCAGCCGGCCGTCGCCGTCCAGGTCGATGTCGATGTACCCCTCGAGCCCCTCGGTGGACGAATGGATCGGGTGCACGTTTGAACGCGCCTCGATCCAGACGCGCGAACGGTCGGGGAGGATCCGGTAACGGGCCACGCGGGGAATCACATCTCCCGGATTTTGAGGTAGCGGGCGATGTCGGGGAGCGATTTGATGATCAACCCCGCCAGCCCGGCGAGAATCAGCGATACCAGAAGACGTCGGATCATTCCCAGTTCTCCTTGACTGCGGTCTCTTGCGTCACGGCTTCCTCCCTTCGTGTTGAGCGACTTCCGGGACCATTTGCAGGCTCAGCTCCACCGCCGTGTCGACGGCGGCGGCAACGGGGCCCGACAGCCCGATCCCCTCGTCGAGCGAAGCGGGCTGGCAGCCGATCACGAGGACGCGCCCGACCTCACCGCCGAGATGGGACAGCGTGGCGAGCACCACCTCCGGGCTCATGCTGTGCGCGTCCATCACCGCCTCCTCTCCGCCGGCTCCCGGCAACTGGCCGTCGGTGGCATCGAGCACGGCGAGGGTCCCGGGGGCGGCGCCCATCGGCATGGCGTCGATCAGGATCAGGGCGTCGTACCCGTCCAGCAACTCGTAGGCGAGGTGGACCCCCCGGATCCCGAACTCGGCGACCCGGACCCCGTCGGGCACCTGGTGCCCGGCCAGGCGGTTGGCGACCTCCA
>WQVT01000500.1 GCA_009785715.1 Acidimicrobiaceae bacterium
CCGCTGGCGATGATCAGCACCCCCTCGTCGCGCAGCGGCGCGAGCCGGGCGCCGAGCTCGTAGTGGTACTCGAAGGGCAGGGCGGCGTTGAGCGCCAGCTGCACCACGGGCACGTCGGCCTCGGGATAGCAGTGCGCCATCACCGACCAGCTGCCGTGGTCGAGCCCCCAGCTGTCGATATCGAGCCCGCACCAGACGGGGTCGAGCACGTCGACGATGTGCTCGGCGAGCTCGGGATCGCCCGGTGCGGGGTACTGGAACGCGAACAGCTCGGGGCTGTGGCCGAAGAAGTCGTGGATGGTGCGGGGCTGCGCCATGGCGGTCACGGCGGTGGCGTGGATGTACCAGTGGCCGGAGATGACGAGCACCGCCCGCGGCCGGGGGACGGCCTCGGCGAAGGCCTTCCACGCCTCGGTGCGGCTGTTGTGCTGCAGGGTGATCCGTGGGCTGCCATGCCCGATGAATGCCGCCGGCATCCGGTCCTTTGCCACGACCCTCTCCCTCCCGTCGAACTCCTCTACGTTATCCGGGCCCGGTTTCCGGACTTGATGCAACCGTGTTGACAATCCTGTCAGCGACCGGTTAGCCTGCCCCCGCGGCTCTAGGGGAGAGCCCAAACGAGGAGGTGGCAACTTGCTGTCGCAGGAGGATAACGAGCTCCTTACCCGCGTCGGTCCGGGGACGCTGATGGGCAACCTGCTGCGGCGCTACTGGGTGCCGGCGTGCCTGACCTCGGAGATCGCCGAGCCGGACGGCGAGCCGTTGCGGGTGAAGCTGTTCGGTGAGCGGCTCGTGGCCTTCCGCGACACCGAAGGAAAGGTCGGCCTGCTCCAGGAAGGCTGCCCCCACCGGGGCGCCTCGTTGTTCTTCGGGCGGAACGAGGAGTGCGGCCTGCGTTGCCCCTATCACGGCTGGAAGTTCGAGACCGACGGCCAGTGCGTGGACCAGCCCTCCGAGGTTCGTCCCTTCGCGAACCAGATCAAGGCTCGCTCATATCCGACCTACGAGTCCGGCGGGATCGTGTGGACCTACATGGGTCCCCCGGAGCACAAGCCCCCGTTCCGGGACTTCGGTACCGAGTCCCTGGCGCCGGACGAGATCATGGTCTCCAAGGAGTTCATCGACTGCAACTTCGTGCAGTCGCTCGACGGTGACCTGGACACCAGCCACATCTCGAACCTGCACCAGTGGCACGCCATCGCCGATCTGCCCGACCAGGGCACCGACCGGCCCGGCTACCCCACGAACAACGACTCGCTGCGCTTCTGGCGTCACGACCCGAAGGCCATCATCGAGATCGAAGAGGAGTACTACGGCTTCCGCTACGTAGGTCTTCGGAGGACGCCGAACGGCTACCGGCAGGCCCGGGTGTACGCGTACATCATGCCGTTCACCGCGATCATCTCCAACCCGCCTTTCGCCACCCGCCACCTGACGATCGTGCCGATCGACGACCACACGACCTGGCGCTATTCGTACACCACTCAGGTCAACCCCAACCCGCGCAACATTGGCGGGCCGCCGTTCTTCGCGGTGGACAACTTCCCCTATGTCCGCTTCCGCAGTACCGGGGTCCTCGAGCGCCACTACACGAAAGAGAACAACTACCAGATCGACCGAGAGGTGCAGAAGAACGTGTCCTTCACCGGGGTCCCCGAGTTCCGGGCCCAGGATCTGATGGTCACCGAGACGGCGCAACCTACCTACGACGGGTTCATCTACGACCGGACCCAGGAGCACCTGGGCTCGGGGGACCTGGCGTTGCTCCGCATGCACCAGTATCTGTTGAACTCCGCCAGGGAGCTCGCAGCGAACGGGACCACCCCGCCGGGGATCGGGGAGTACGACTACCGATCGATCCGCGCCGCAGAGAAGATTTTGGCCGAGGGAGAGGACTGGCGGGTGCTCGGCACCAACGATGACCCGACGGTGCAGGAATCGGAGCTCGCCCGGCAGCAGCAGGTATCGGGCAAGTAAGCCCCCAACGACCACCCGAAGTACCACCAAAGAAGAGGCAGCCTTGTACCAGGATTTGAAGGTTCTAGACGTCCACGCCCATTTGACCTCGCCGGGGATGTCGGGCCAGAAGTTGATGCTGATGATGGCAATGAACAGCCCGATGTCGAGCCCGTTTTCGGGTGGGCCGGGCCTCGCGCCGATCGAGCCGCTGAAGGAAGAGGATTACTACGAGGCGGCCGCCCGGCATGTGAAGTACATCGACGACCGGAACATCGATGTCCAGGTGATCGGGCCGCGCCCGTTCCAGATGTTCGGCTGGATGGAGCCCCATCTCCTGCCCGCGTGGACCCGGATCGTGAACGACATGATCGCCCAGATGTGCCGGTTCTTCCCGGACCGTTTCCTCGGTGCGGCCCAGCTGCCGCAGAACGCCAGCGCCCCCGACATCAGCCACGTGCTCCCCGAGCTGAACCGGGTGGTCGACGAGTATGGCTTCGTCGCCGTCTATGCGAGCCCCGATCCCGACGGGCGCCGCACCACCCCCGGCATGCACGAGCCGTACTGGTACCCGCTCTACGAGCGTTGCCAGGAGCTGGGCCTGCCGATCATCGTGCACGGCACCAACACGCTCGACCGCCGCTTCGGCGTGGTGCCCCACAACTACCAGCTCGGCTTCCTGGTGGAGCAGTACCTGGCCACCCAGTTCCTCGGCCACGGTGACGTCTTCGAGCGCTACCCCGACCTGAAGGTGATCGTCTGCCACTGCGGCGGTGCGCTGAACCGCTTCATCCCGACCGACCACCACCTGCCGCAGAAGGACCTGTCGCAGAACCTGTTCTTCGACAGCTGCGGCTACGACCTGAACTTCCTGGAGGCGGCTATCAAGCAGCGCGGCGTCGACCAGATCTGCTTCGGGGTCGAGGCCCCCGGCTCTGGTCGGGATGTCCGACCCGAGACCGGCCGTACCAGCGACGACCAGATCCCGGTCCTCGAGTCGTTCGCCTGGCTCAC
>WQVT01000501.1 GCA_009785715.1 Acidimicrobiaceae bacterium
GGACCCGCCCCGGACTCCACGTCCTTCGGCGCGTCTTCGGGCCACTTCGATGATTCTCTCGACGACGGCGAAGATGAGGACTTCGACGACGAGGGCTACGAGGACGAAGAGGACGGAGAGGCGGAAGACAGTACGGTCGCCGACCAAGCCGGCGGGCCGAGCGACAACGGGCACGTGCACGAGCACGATGACGACGAGTCGGACGGCGGATCGGCGACCGGAACTCCCCGTAGGACCGGGGGCTCGCGCGCAGAGGAAGACTGACCGTGCGACGAGGGCTCGTCTGGACCCTGCTCGGTTTCATCACGGTGGCAGTGCTTGCCCTCGGCGGCACCCTGGCCGCCGGTCGCTCCGTCCTCCTGGGACTTGACCTGCGCGGCGGGGTGTCGGTCGTGCTGGCGCCCGCCCACTCGGTGGACACGGCCACCCTGCAGCAAGCGGTGAGCATCATCGAGCGGCGCGTCAACGGTCTCGGCGTCTCCAACGCCGACGTCCAGACCCAGGGCCATGACGTCGTGATCAGCCTCCCGGGGATCAAGAACTCCCAGGGCGCGTTGAAGACGCTCGGGACGACGGCGGAGCTGTACTTCCGACCCGTCTACTGCCAGATCCCCGACTACACGAAGCCGGCGGCGACGAGCCCACATTCGGCCGGGCAAGGCTCCACCAGCCCGACGACCGCCTCCGCGCCGACGACCGCGTCGGCACCGACGACGGCGAGGAGCGCCACGGGGGCCCCCGTCTCGGGTGCCGTCCGGCTCGACGCCAGCGTCCGGGCCGCCGGTGGGGCCACTCCGGCGGCGATCACCGCCGCTGGCACCAAAGCTCCGGCCGCTGCGCCCACCGCCGCCTCATCTGCGACGACGGCAGCCTCGTCGGCCACAACGGCAGCCTCATCTGCCACGACCGCGCCTTCATCTGCCACGACGGCGCCGGCGAGCCACCTGACGGTGCCGCCGGGTACGACGCCTATTCCGAACAGCAACACCGGGTCGGGGTCGACCGTCCCGCTGACCCCGCCCAACACGGTCACCGCGGCGGAGGCGGACTGCAGCGCCGCCAACGTCGGGAACCTCCCGTCCACCTCGCCCGACGCCATCGTCGCCAACCGCCCGGTGGTCGTGCCCGTGTCTCCGAACTCCGGGTACACGAACCGGTTCATCCTCGGGCCGGCCGACCTGACCGGCCGAGCGGTGAAGACCGCATTCGTCTCCCTGCCTCAGGGATCCGCCTCCTACGCCGTCGAGCTCACCTTCACCGGGGAGGGGTCGAAGCAGTTCAACGCGATGGCCGCCGTGCGCAACCGGTACTACAGCGCGACCGCCACCACACCATCGGTGCAGAGCCTGGAGGCGATCGAGCTCGACGGCGTGCTCGAGAGCGCCCCACAGATCGAGCAGTCCAACTTCAACGGCAGCGCCCAGATCACCGGTAACTTCACCCAGCCTCAGGCCAGCAACCTGGCACTTGTGCTGAAGTACGGATCGCTCCCGGTGCGCTTCGATCCGCAGCAGGTGCAGACGGTGTCGGCCACCGTCGGTCAGGCGTCGCTTCGTGCCGGGCTCTTCGCCGGGCTGGGCGGCCTGATCATCGTCCTGCTCTACATGGTCGTTTACTACCGCGCCCTCGGCCTCGTCGTCTTCGCAGGCCTGGCGCTCGGCTCCGCCCTCTTGTACTCGATCCTGGCCGAGCTGAGCCACAGCAGCAATCTGACACTGACCCTGGCCGGGGTGACGGGGATCATCGTCTCGATCGGCATCACCGTCGACTCCTACGTCGTGTACTTCGAACGGTTAAAGGACGAGATCAGAGCGGGCCGGACGGTCCGCCAGTCGGTCGAGCGGAGCTTCGCCCGAGCGTTCCGCACGGTGCTGACGGCCGACGCCGTGTCCTTCCTGGCGGCGCTGGTCCTGTACCTGCTCACGGTGGGCGATGTCCGCGGGTTCGCGTTCACCCTCGGTCTGTCGACGCTGCTGGACGTGTTCACCGCGTACTTCTTCATCCGGCCGGCGGTGATCCTCCTCGGGCGCCGCCGCGCCTTCACCGAGGCGCCGGTCCTCGGCATCGCACGGGGACTCGGTCAGCAGACCAAGGTCGGCGCCGATGTCTGACGTCGGGGCTCGCCGCGACGGCAGCAGCCGGAACCCGTGGAAGCGGTTGTTCCGCGGCGAGACATCGTTCGACTTCGCCGGGCGCTGGCGGCGCTGGTTCATCATCTCCGCCCTGGTCATCGTCATCGGATGGGGTTCGGTCGGCATCCGGGGCATCAACTTCTCGATCGACTTCCGGGGCGGCACCTCCTGGGAGGTGCCCACCACCGCCTCGGTCGCGGACGTCCACGCCGCGATCGACGCGATTGGCGGCAGCCAGAGTGCGCTTCGTCAGGCCACGGTCACGGTGCTGACGAACCGTGAGACACACCAGCGGACGATCGAGGTCCAGGCGGCCGCCAAGGAGACCGCGGATTCAGCCGAGGTGGCGCAGGTCACCGACGCGCTGGCACGGGTGGCGCACACCTCCCCCAACAACGTCGAGCTGAACGACATCGGTCCGTCGTGGGGCTCCGACATCACCCGCAAGGCGATCATCGCGGTGATCGTCTTCCTCATCATCGTGACGATCTTCATCTCGCTTTTCTTCGAGGCGAAGATGGCCGTCGCCGCCCTGACCGCCCTGTTCCACGACATCTTGGTGACCGTCGGCATCTACTCGCTGTCGGGCTTCCAGGTGAGCCCGGACACGGTGATCGCCTTCCTCACCATCCTCGGCTACTCGCTCTACGACACCATCGTCGTCTTCGACCGCGTCCGGGAGAACACCAAGGGACTGGCCTCGACCGGGCGGCTCACCTACACCGACACGGTCAACCTGTCGATGAACCAGGTGCTCGCCCGCTCCATCAACACCAGCCTGGTGGCGATCCTGCCGATCCTCTCGATCCTCGTCATCGGCGCCGGGATCCTCGGGCA
>WQVT01000502.1 GCA_009785715.1 Acidimicrobiaceae bacterium
CTTGGTGGCCAGGTCCTGGAGGGAGAGGAGCTTGCTGGCGGACAGGCCGGCGCCGCGCAGCGCCTCGGCGGGGGTGGCCAGCATCCGCTCGGGGGTCACCTCGCCGTCGAGGGCCTTGACCAGCCGGCCGTGGATGGCGGCCGCGGCCGCACCCGCCAGCTGCTGGTGGGTGACGGAGCGCACGAGCATCTCGAAGTGGGTGTCCGTGGGTGGCCGGAAGCGTGGTGGGCCGACTTTTTTGATCAGGTCGGCCAGCACCGGGTCGCGCTCGGACAGGATCCGTAGCGCCTCGCGTTGACTGACCCGCTGCCCCGGCATCGCCGAGAGCCTAGAAGGCCAGCGTGGCGTGGCGGGCGAGGTCGACGATCCAGGGGACCACGCCGGCGAAGACGGTGAAGACCGCACACACGGCGATCACGAGCCCCATCGCCGGTGGGACGTCGACCTTGCCCTCGGCCGGCGGGAGCAGGGCGGTGGCCTCCGCTCCCCCGTTGCCCGCAGCCGCAGCCGCGACGGCCCCCGGACCGGGAGACGCCCCGGCAGGCACGTCCGCCTCCTGGCCCATTCCGGCCGACGCGAGCAGGCGGTTGGTCAGCCCGTGGTGGATCGTTCCACTCTCGGTGAGCCCGGCGGTGAGGATCCCGTCCGTGGGCTCGGAGGCCTCGGCGCTCGGGGAGGAGTACATGAGGAGGGCGATGCGGAGATAGAAGAAAGCGGCGATGGCGGCGGCCAGCATGCCGATCACGGCCAGGGGGTACTGGCCTTTGTTCACCGCGGCCTGGATGACGTAGAACTTGGCCAGGAAGCCGCTCGTGAGCGGCACCCCGGCCTGCGCCAGCAGCAGGATCATCATGGCGAAGGCGAGCAGCGGACTTCGGCGGGCGAGTCCCCTGATCGCACCCAGGTCGTTGCGGCCCTCCGAGCGGCCCTGGATGAGCTGCAGCACGGCGAAGGTGCCGGCGATGATGAAGGTGTAGGTGAACAGGTAGAAGCCGACGCCGGCGACGCCCCTGGCCGAACCGGCCTGGAGGCCGATCAGCACGTAACCGGCCTGGCTGATCGACGAGTAGGCGAGCATCCGCTTCAGGTCCCGCTGGACGATGGCCAGCACGGAGCCGAGGAGCAGGGTGAGCACCGCCAGCAGCCAGATCACCGGCCGCCAGTTGGCCTGCTGGCTGGCGAATCCCTGGACGAGGATGCGCACCAGGCCGGCGAAGCCCGCCGCCTTGGCGACCGCGGCCATGTACCCGGTGAAGGGGGTGGGCGCGCCCTGGTAGACGTCGGGCGTCCAGAAGTGGAACGGGACGGCGGCGACCTTGAACCCGAGCCCGATGATCAGGAGGATCATGCCGGCGAGGAGCACGCCGTCGTTGGGGATCGTGTTGGCGGCCAGGAAGCTGGACATGTCGCTGAACTGGGTGGAGCCGGTGGCGCCGTAGGCGAGGGCGGCGCCGTAGAGGAAGATCGCCGACGAGAAGGAGCCGAGGATGAAGTACTTGAGGCCCGCCTCCCCCGACGCCGTGCGCCGGCGGTGGTACGCCGTCATCACGTACAGGGCGATCGACATGATCTCGAGGCCGAGGAAGAGCATGACCGTGCCGCCCGACGCAGCCATCAGCATCGCCCCGAGGCCGGCCATCAGCATCAGCACGTACGGCTCGACGCCGTCGAGCCCCTCACGCACGAGGTAGTGGTCGGCGGTGAGGGCCCCGAGGACGGTGGCGACGCTGACCAACAGGTAGATGAGGATCGAGAAGTGGTCGTAGATGATCTGCGAGCCGACGGCGTTGATGATCGGCCCGTGGTTGTTGATGTCGGTCCACTCGAAGGCGCACACCACGGCCGAGATCACGCCGATCAACGCGGTCAGGGAGGCGTAGAGGCCGGGGCGGGACCGCTTCGGGAGGACGGCGGAGACGACCAGCAGGACGAGCGCCCCGATGCCGAGGACCATCACCGGCGCGATGGCCCGGTACTGGATCGGGATGTGGATCGAGTTGAACGCCGTGCAGATCTGGTCCTGGCCGACGCAGGCGTTGCTGGCGGCCTGAAGTCCAGAGGCCTGAAGTCCAGAGACAAGGAGTGCGGTCATCACGAGTGTGCTCCGGTAGCGGTCGCGCTGACACCCGACGGGGCCTGCGGGCCGGCGTTGACGTTCTGGTCGGCGGGCACGGTGTAGGTCAGCTGGGCCCGGCCCTGAGGGGGGATGGTGAACGACGGGTCGACGTGCTGCACGTGCTGGACGAGGTACCCGACCGACGGGGTGACCCGGTCGAGCAACGGCTTGGGGTACACGCCGAGGAAGACGATCCCGATCAGGAGCGGGAGGATTGCGCCCCGTTCCCGCCACGTCATGTCCGGCACCCCGACGTTGGCGCCCGCCGGCTGGGTGTGGAACACCCGCTGGTAGGCCCACAGCAGGTAGATGGCCGTGAGGACGATGCCGCTCGTGGCGACCACCGCCCACCAGCGATGGGTGAGGAAGGTACCGACGAGGACGAGGAACTCTCCCACGAACCCGTTGAGCCCGGGGAGGCCGACGGCGCTCATGACGACGATCAGGAAGACCGCGGCGAAGATCGGCGCCGAGCGCTGCAGCCCGCCGAGCTCGGAGATCCGGAACGTCTGCCGGCGCTCCCAGATCATCCCGACCAGGAAGAACAGGGCGCCGGTGGTGAGCCCGTGGTTGACCATCTCGAACACCCCGCCCGTGATCCCCTGCGAGGAGAAGCCGAACAGGCCGACGACGATGAAGGCGACGTCGACCAGCGAGGCATAGGCGATCAGGCGTTTCAGGTCGCGCTGCATGACGGTCACGATCGCCCCATAGGTGATCCCGATCACCGCCAGGGTGAGGAGGACGGGGGCGAGGTTGATGGCGGCGGCGGGGAAGATGAAGATGCCGAAGCGGAGCAGCCCGTACGCGCCGAGCTTGAAGAGGATCCCGGCGAGGATCATCGAGGTCGA
>WQVT01000503.1 GCA_009785715.1 Acidimicrobiaceae bacterium
GAAGTCTCGATACCCTTGATGAGGAAATTCTGGCCGTTGGTGTTGAAGAAGATGTTGCCGGTCACGCCGGGGTCGAAGAAAGCAACCTGGACGTTGTCCCAGTTGATCCGGTACGCCGCACCGTTCCACTGCAGGCGATGGTCGAGGAATTCCGTCTTCCAGCCGATCTCGTTGTTAGTCAGCTTGTCGGAGGAGTAGGACCTGGGAACGGCATACTGATTCACGCCATCGGGCCCGGGGGCGTAGTTGAAGAAGCCGCCATTCTGGTTGAACCCACCGGGACGGAAACCCTGTGAGAACGTGTAGTACAGCATGACGTCCGGCGTGACATGCCAGGTGAGGTTACCGCGGCTCTTGAAGCCGGATTCGGAGTCTTTGAGATTGGCGGCGTTTAAGTTGTAGCTGGAGCTGCTGTGGCAGCCGGTGGGGGGAACGCCGGCCTCGAAGCAGCCGAAACTCGACAGCACGCTGCCGGCCATGGTGTTGTCGAAGCGGAACCAGCGCGTGCCGCCGGTGAGCGTCAACACCTTCGGAATCAGGTCGAAGTCGACCGAGGCGAACAGGGCCGTCTGCCTGATCACCCGCAGCTGGTCCTGGTAGAAGGACGTGTTGTCGCTCTGCACGCCGGGATTCTGCACGGTGGTGTTGGGGAACGTGCCGACATTGGACAGGCAGCCGGTGTTGCCATTGCCCGGTGTCCCGGGGGTGGCGTTGGAGGTGCACGGCGGAACGGTCTTGTACCTCCAGCCGGTCTGATCGTACAGCTCGTTGTCCTCCCAGAAAGCGCCACCGATCGCCCGCAGCCGCCAGGTATCGGGCGTGCTCAGGCGCAATTCGTTCTGGAAGTGCACGTTGCGCTCGTTCGAGAGCCAGCTGGCGCTCGGAGAGTAACAGGTGGACTTGAGCGACGGATCGTTGACGAACGTTCCGGATCCGGGCGGACCGTAGCACTGGTAGTAGCCGGCGAACACGCCGCGCGCGTAGTTGGTGTAGTCACCGAGCTGCTCGACGTTGCGCACCAGGTAGCCGCCGGTATAGACGGCCTTCAGCGCGCCGATCCTGCCGTTCACCGTCCAGGCCGTATTCTCCCAGCGGTCCTTGTTGTACGAGGGGTTGAACAGCGTGACCTGCAGCGGCTGCAACGGTGCACCATCGGAGGCGAAGGGCTGCTGGTAGAACACCCCCTGCGACTCCATGTCCTGGTAGGACTGCGTGATGAGCAGGTCCCAGTCGGGGCTGAACTTGTACAGCGCCCCAACGCGTATTCCCTGGTAGGTGACGGGGTTGATGGCTCGGGCAGCCAGGTTGTAGTTGTTCAAGCTCGGGCTGCCCGGCGGGACGCAGAAACCGCTGTTCGGCTGCCCGTCCGGACAGACTCCGTTGACCGCCGGATAGTCCGCATAGTGAATGCCGACATCGGTGTTCTTGCGCGTGAAGGTCGCCGGCACGTTGTCGATGTAGCCGCCGCGGCGGTCGTTGTAGATCACCGCGCGCACCGCCAGGGTGTTCTCGATCAGCGGCACGTTCAGCACCGCCGTGACGTCGGTATTCGGATCACCATGAGCGGTCACGCCGTAGCCCGCCTTGACGTTCCCCTCCGTTACGTCGAGCTTCGGTTCGTTGGTGATGTAGCGGATTACGCCGGCCTCGGCACCAGCGCCGAACAGCGTTCCCTGGGGACCTTCCAGCACCTCGATGCGATTCAGGTCGGCGGCGTAGATGTCGAGGTTGCGGTTGGGGAGCTGGCCCGACTGGTTGTCCAGGTAGATCGCAACGCTCGGCCACACTCCCGTGGAACCGCTCCCCTGGGTCGCCTGCGAGCCGGCGCTCACGCCGCGCATGAAAATCTCGTTCTGGCCCGGTCCGTTGCTCGCCGCAGTAACGTTCGGCAGGAGCCTGATGAAGTCGTCGAACGTCGAGATGTTCATTTGCTGCAGCGTCTGGGCGGTGAGTGCCTGCATCGAGATCGGCACGTCCTGAATGCTCTCGGTGCGGCGCTGTGCCGTGACGATGACCTCGCCGATGGCGTCCGTGTTGCCGGTCGCGCCGGCCTCGGTCGCCCTGGCGGGCGGGCCGGCGTCGGTCGTGTCGGCGGCCACTGCGACGGCGGATGAGCCCAGGGAAGTGCCCCCGAGGATGGCCGCGACTGCGAGTGAGATCCTGGAGTTCACGGCTTCCCTCCCCCGATCGGCTTTACCAACCCCCGCGGATTAGATGTGACGCGCGGGCTTTGTGATTGAATGTACCCGTCACCGGGTTGTTACGCACGCGCCGCAGCGCGAGGCGCAACTTTTACCTTGCCAGGAACGAAGCGTTGCGTGGGCGCAACGTGGAGCAGGCTACTCGAAGACCCGTGCGCGGACGACGTCGCCGTTAGCCACGCGCTGGGGCTGTAGCCGCCGCGTCGAGGGCGAGAGGCCATAAGCGTCCTTGAACTGCCGCGAGAAGTGCGCGCAGTCGGCGAAGCCCGCTTCGTTGGCAATGTCGGTGACGGAACGGTCAGTGTTCTCGATGAGCCAGTTGGCGTAACGCATGCGCAGCTGCCGGTACAGTGAGGCGGGCCCCATGCCGACGTGCTGGCGGCACAGGCGCTCGAGCTGGCGTGCCGACAGGCCGAGCTCGGCTGCTACGGCGGCCACGGCTATCGGGCGGGCGAGGTTCTGTTCCATCAGCAGCAGCGCGCGGCGCACGCGCGGCTCGGCAACGGCCTCGGAGAGGGGCGGGTGCGGCTGCGCGTCGCTCCCCGAGCGCGGCCGGTCAAACAGCAACACCTGACTGGCCTTCTGCGCGACGGCACGGCCGAGGTGTTGCTCGATGAGATAGGTCGCGAGCGCCGCCGCACCCGCGCCGCCGGCGCAGGTGATGCGAGGACCGTCGGCGAGAAACAGCCGGTCGGCGATCACGTCCTGGCTGGGAAACGCCTCGACGAAGTCCTGATAGTGATACCAGCTGACGCA
>WQVT01000504.1 GCA_009785715.1 Acidimicrobiaceae bacterium
CCCGACCGGGTCGGGCAAGAGCCTCGTTGCGATGGGCGCCCACCTCGCCGCCCTGGCCGACGGACGCCGATCGATGTACACGGCCCCCATCAAGGCGCTGGTGTCGGAGAAGTTCTTCTCGCTGTGCGAGGTGTTCGGCGCCGAGCGGGTCGGGATGCTGACCGGTGACGCCAGCGTCAATCCCGGCGCCCCCGTGCTGTGCGGGACGGCGGAGATCCTCGCCAACATGGCGCTCGGCGCCGGTGCCGCCACCCCGGTCGACCTGGTCGTGATGGACGAGTTCCACTTCTACGGCGACCCGGAGCGCGGCTGGGCGTGGCAGGTCCCGCTGATCGAGATGACCGGCGCCCAGTGGATCCTGATGTCCGCCACGCTCGGTGACGTCCGACGCTTCCAGACGAGCCTGACGGAGCGGACCGGCCGGCCGACGGCAGTGATCACCTCGGTCACCCGACCCGTCCCGCTCTCCTACGAGTACCGGCGAAGCCCGCTGCACGAGACGATCGACGACCTCCTCGCCGCCGACGGGGCGCCGATCTACGTCGTGCACTTCACCCAGGCGGCGGCGGTCACCCACGCCCAGTCCCTGACCAGCCAGAACGTCGCCAGCCGGGCGCAGCGGGACGCGATCGCCGCCGAGATCGAGAGTTTCCGCTTCGCCCGGGGCTTCGGGCCCACCCTCGCCCGGCTGCTGCGGTTCGGGATCGGCGTCCATCACGGCGGGATGCTTCCCAAGTACCGGCGGTTGGTCGAGCGGCTGACCCAGAAGGGTCTGCTCCGGGTGATCTGCGGCACCGACACCCTCGGTGTCGGCGTCAATCTGCCCTTGCGGACGGTCGTGTTCACCGGCCTGGCGAAGTACGACGGGTCGACCACCCGGGTGCTGCGGGCCCGTGAGTTCCATCAGATCGCGGGGCGGGCGGGCCGTGCCGGCTACGACGCGTCGGGGCTGGTCGTGGTGCAGGCGCCCGAGCACGTGATCGAGAACGAGCGGGCGGTGGCCAGGGCTGCCGGGGACCCGAAGAAGCTGCGCCGGGTGGTGCGGACCAAGGCGCCGGATGGGGCGATCGTGTGGACCGAAGAGACCTTCAACCGGCTGGTGGCCGCGCCACCCGAGCCGTTGACCTCCCAATTCGAGGTCAGCCACGCCATGCTGCTGGAGGTGCTCGACCGGCCCGGGGACGGCTGCGGCGCGCTGCGCCACCTCCTCACCGACAACGACGAGCCGCGGCCGGCGCAGCGCCGCCACATCCGCCGGGCGATCTCGATCTACCGCTCGCTGCTCGAGACCGGGGCCCTCTCGCGACTCGAGGTGCCCGACGACAAGGGCCGGCTCGTCAAGGTCACGGCGGGCCTCCAGGTCGACTTCGCCCTCGACTCCGCGCTCGGCCCGTTCGTGCTCCACGCCATCCCGCTGCTCGACACCTCGTCGCCGACGTGGGCCCTCGACGTGGTGAGCGTGGTCGAAGCCACGCTCGATGACCCGCGGCCCATTCTCGCCGCCCAGCTCGAGCGGCTCCGCACCGAGACCCTCGCCCGGCTCAAGGCCGAGGGGATGGAGTACAACCAGCGGATGGAGGTCCTCGAACAGCTCGAATACCCGAAGCCCCTGCGGGACTGGACCTACGACCTGTTCGATCGCTACCGGGTGAGCCACCCCTGGGCCGCCGACCACAACATCCGCCCCAAGTCCGTGGCGCGCGAGCTCTACGAGCGGGCGATGGGCTTCGCCGACTACGTCGCCCACTACGGGCTCACCCGCAGCGAGGCTCTGGTGCTCCGCTACCTCTCCGACACGTACAAGGGGCTGGTGAGGAGCGTGCCGGAGGACGCCAAGACCGACGAACTGTTCGACATCACCGAATGGCTCGGTGAGCTCGTCCGCCAGGTCGACTCCAGCCTGATCGACGAGTGGCAGGCCCTTGCCGCCGGTCCCCCCGAGACGGTCGCGGCCGACGTGCCGGGCGGCGAGGCACCGTCCGCAGGGGTGCTGGCCGCCGCGGCCGAGATGGCCGGGCTTGCGGAGGCGAAGCCGCCTCCGTTGACCGCCAACTTGCGGGCCTTCCGGGTGATGGTCCGCAACGCCGCCTTCCGCCGCGTGGAGCAGGCCGCCCGGCGTGACTGGGAGGGCCTGGCGACCTCCGAGGGGCCGGGGGGCTGGGAAAGCCGGGAAGTCTGGGAGGAGGCGTTCGCCCCGTACTTCGCCGAGCACCCCGAGATCGGCACCGGGGCGGAGGCGAGAGCGGCACGCTGGCTGACGGTCGTCGAGGAGGCGGGGGCGGACGGGGCCCGGCCGGCGGGCGTCTGGCGAGTGGAGCAGACACTCGACGACCCGGAGGGATACCACGAGTGGGTGCTCTCCTTCGAGGTCGACCTTGCGGCCTCCGACGAGGCCGGTGAGGTGGTGCTTCGCGCATCCGGACTCCGCCAACGTTGAACATCCACCACCACCCATCGTGAGTCGCGAGGCGCTCCGGGGCGATTTTTTCGGTGCCAATTACACCGGGGGTCATTCCGCTGGTCTATGGTTACCGCGCGCCCCTTCGGCCCGTTTGGCCCGTCCGGAGACGCGTCTCAGAGCCCCTGCCAAATGAAGCCCCGGAAAAGAGAGGGTCATGACTGCCACAGAGGCCCTGCTCGATCCCGTGCCACCTGAGGAACCCGGCATTTTCGAGCCCGAATACAAAAAGACATGGGAACAGGTGGCGTTGTTCCTGTTCATCGTCGTGCCATTCGCCGCCGTGGTGGCGGCCGTGCCGGTGGCCTGGGGATGGGGGTTGTCCTGGCGGGATGTGGTTATCGCGGTCGTCATGTACGGCCTGACCGGTCATGGGGTAACGATCGGGTTTCACCGCCATTTCACCCATAAGGCGTTCAAGGCGCAGCGGTGGCTGCAGTTGGTCCTCGCCGTGTGCGGCATGATGGCAATCCAGGGGCCGATCCTCCGCTGGGTCG
>WQVT01000505.1 GCA_009785715.1 Acidimicrobiaceae bacterium
CCGTGTGGACGGGCCGGCGGCCCGCCGGTCCGCCAGCAGCTCGGCTGCCCGCTCCGGGGTGAGACCCTCGACGGAGTCGCCCTTGCGAAGCGAGGCGTTGGTTTCGCCGTCCGTCACGTACGGGCCGAAGCGGCCGTCCTTCAACAGCATCTGCGCCCCGGTGGAGGGGTCGGGGCCGAGCTCCTTGAGCGGCGCCGCGCTGGCCTGACCCCGGCGGGTCTTCGGTTGCGCAAAGATCTGCAGCGCCCCGGGCAGGTCGATGCTGAACAGCTCGTCCTCGGTGGCGAGCGAGCGGGAGTCGGCACCCATCTTGACGTACGGCCCGTAGCGGCCGGTCGTGGCCACGATCTCCTGCCCGGACGCCGGGTCGGTCCCGATCACCCGTGGAAGGGTCAGGACCTTCAGGGCGTCCTCCATCGTGAGGGTCGCCGGGTCCATGCCCCGCAACAGCGATGCGGTCTGCGGCCGGCCGTCCACCTGGTCGGCCTCGCCCACCTGGACATAGGGCCCGAAGCGGCCGGCCCGGACGAGGATCGGCAGGCCCGAATCCGGGTGCAGCCCGACCACCCGGTCGGACGACCCGGCGTGGAGCAGCTCGAGGGCCCGCTCGACGGTCAGTTCGTCGGGTGCCAGGTCCTCGGGGATCGACGCCCGCTCCTCGCTCCGCTGCACGTACGGCCCGTAGCGGCCGACGCGCACCACGAGGACCTCGCCGTCGGGGTCGGCACCGATGACGATCGAGTTGATCTCCCGGGCGTCGATCTCGCCGAGGTTCTCCGAGACCATCCGCTTCAACCCGGTGTCGGACGATCCGTTGAGCGTGGCGCCGCCCGGCCGCGAGGCGCCGAAGTAGAACCGCGTCAGCCAGGGAACGGCCTCCTCGGCGCCGCGGGCGATCTCGTCGAGATCCTCCTCCATCGCCGCCGTGAACCCGTAGTCAACGAGTCGCGAGAAGTGCTGCTCGAGCAGGGTGACCACGGCGAACGCCGTCCACGACGGCACCAGCGCGGTGCCCTTCTTCCACACGTAGCCCCGCGCCTGGATGGTGTCCATGATCGTGGCGTAGGTGGAGGGCCGGCCCACGCCCATCTCCTCCAGCGCCTTGACGAGTGAGGCCTCCGTGAAGCGGGCGGGCGGCTGGGTCTCGTGCCCGGTCGCCTCGAGATCGGTCGCCCGGAGCCGGTCTCCCTCGGCCAGAACGGGCAGGCGGACCTCGCGGTCGCCGAGCTCGGCGTCGGGGTCGTCCGAACCCTCGACGTAGGCACGCAGGAAGCCGGGGAAGGTGATCGTCCGGCCGCTGGTGGCGAACTCGACGTCGAGCCTGCCCTCGCCGAGGCTCCCGATCGCCGGCGCGGGGGCGGCGGCGCCGGCGATGCGGACCTGCACGCTCTGCCCGTTCGCATCGGCCATCTGCGAGGCGACGGTCCGCATCCACACCAGTTCGTACAGGCGCCGGGCGTCGCCCGAGAGCCCCGTCTCGGCCGGCGTGCGGAACGTGTCGCCGGCCGGGCGGATCGCCTCGTGGGCCTCCTGGGCGTTCTTGACCTTCTTGTTGTACTGGCGCGGCGCGGCGGGGACGTACTCGGCCCCGTACAGTTCCGAGGCCTGCGCCCGGGCGGCCGCCAGCGCCTCTTGCGACAGCGTCGTCGAGTCGGTCCGCATATAGGTGATGTATCCCGACTCGTACAGGTCCTGCGCCACGCGCATCGTGCGGGCAGAGCTGAAGCGCAGCTTGCGGCCGGCCTCCTGCTGCAGGGTCGAGGTCATGAACGGTGCCGCCGGCGAGCGCCGCCACGGCCGCTCCTCCACCGAGCGCACCGTGTAGTCGGCCCCCTCCAGGCGATCGCGGAGCGACTGCGCCGCGGCGGCATCCAGGCGGACCGCGTCGGCGGCGGAGGCGTTGAGGGACCCGTCCTCACCGAAGTCCCGGCCGGCTACCAACCGGTGGCCGTCGACCGCCACCAGGCTCGCCCCGAACGGAGCGTCCCCTTTGCCCTGCTCTGCTTCGATCTGCCCCGACTTCAGGAACGTCCCGACCAGGTCCCAGTACGACGCCGTGACGAAGCGCATCCGGGCCCGCTCCCGCTCCACGAGCAGGCGGGTGGCCACCGACTGCACCCGGCCGGCGGACAGGCCGGTCTGGACCTTCTTCCACAGGACCGGGCTGACCTCGTAGCCGTAGAGGCGATCGAGGATGCGTCGCGTCTCCTGGGCGTCGACCAGGTTGCGGTCGAGGTCCCGCGACTCCCGCACCGCCCGTTCGATGGCCGGGCGGGTGATCTCGTGGAAGACCATCCGGCGCACCGGTACCCGCGGGCTCAGCACCTCGAGCAGGTGCCAGGCGATCGACTCCCCCTCGCGGTCCTCGTCGGTCGCGAGATACAGCTCGCTCGCGTCCTTGAGCAGGTTCTTCAGCTTGCGGACCTGGTCCCGCTTCTCCCGGGCGACCACGTAGAGCGGTTTGAAGTCGTTGTCGACGTCGACGCCGAGGCGCGCCCAGCTCTCCCCCTTGTAGGCGGCCGGAACGTCGGCGGCGTTGCGGGGCAGGTCACGGATGTGGCCGATCGATGACTCCACGGTGAAGTCCCCGCCCAGGAAGCCGGCGATGGTTCGCGCCTTGGCGGGCGATTCGACAATGACGAGAGGCTTGGGCATGAAGGTGGGGAAAGAAGGGGAACCTTGGAATCGAGACGGGGCTGGCACACACGGTAGCCGTGGGTGCGAGGGTCAAACGATGGGCGACCGGCGAAACGTTGTCAACCCCGACGCGACTAGTCGCCCTCGAGCACGGTCCGGAGGATCTCGCTCGTCTCGTCGCCCGTGGCGTCGGCCGGGCCCCCGAAGAGGGTCATCACCACGGTGGTCCCGGTCGGGGCGGAGCGGAACACGACATGATCGACGAGCGTGCGGATGAGTGGAATGCCGAGGCCCCGCTCGAAGTTC
>WQVT01000506.1 GCA_009785715.1 Acidimicrobiaceae bacterium
AAGCCGGGGGTCGACGACCAGGGTCCCCGCTTCGTCGTTTCCTCAGCTCCGAGGCCGGAAGTTCTCGAAATAGCGGCTCGGAGTGGGTCCCCGTTGTCCCTGATACTTGGAACCGACGTTCCCTGTCCCGTACGGTTGGTCGGCCGGCGTCGTCATTCGAAGGAAGCTGATCTGACCAATTTTCATGCCGGGATAGAGAGTGATCGGCAGGGTCGCGACGTTGGATAACTCCAGGGTGAGGTGCCCGTCCCAGCCGGCGTCCACGAAGCCGGCGGTGGAGTGGATCAGCAGCCCGAGTCGCCCCAGGCTGCTCTTGCCCTCGAGCCGGGCAACGAGGTCGTCGGGGAGCGTCACCCGCTCGGCCGTCGAGCCCAGGACGAACTCGCCGGGGTGGAGAATAAAGGCGTCCTCTTCCCCGATCTCCACCAATTCGGTCAGTTTCTCCTGGTCTTCCTTGACGTCGATGACCCGGTTCGTGTGGTTGCGGAAAACACGGAAGAATCGGTCCACGCGGAGGTCCACGGACGAGGGCTGGATGTCCTCCGGATCGAGGGGCTCGATCACGATGCGACCGGCGGCCAGCTCTTCGCGGATGGTGCGGTCCGAGAGGATCACGGGGGGCCACGGTAGTCGCCTCGGCACCTCCCGGCTTCGATCGGAAAACGCGACGGTGAGCCTCGCGGCGTTCAGGGCGCGAAGCGACCCCGCCGGCAGGGTCGGATCGCGCCCGGAGTCTTGCGCCCCCGCCAGGCTCTGGTGACGAAGCCTGCCGTTAGCCGGCGGGTTGCCAGTTGGTAGCCCGGGCCCACCGCTCGGCGCGTGCCATGGCTGCCTCCAGCCAGGGCGCCTTCCCCGTCCGGTAGGCGGACGGGTCGTCGGCGTAGCGCTGGGCGAGGTCGTTCTTCAGGTTGCCGTACACGTCCGTCTCGTCCGGGTGCGACAGGAGGTAGTCACGGAACAGCAGACAGCGGCGAACCGCCGGGTCACCGGGTGAACGGACCCGGATGAGAAAGGTATGGGAGCCGGCCGGGCGTTCGTAGAAAACCGTTCGGCGGGGGGCGCGGATCCGGTAATAGCCCGTATGGCGGAGGAGGACCAGGTCGACGCGGCGCGCCCCGACCAACTGGATGTCGATGACCGGCTTCGCCGGCAGGTTCGGCACCGCGGTAGACCCGATGTGCTGGAGGGGTGCCGTCAGGCCCATGGCCTGGAGCCGGCGCCGCTCCTCTGCGAAAGCGAGCGGCCAGGCGGCGGAGGCCGAGGTGAACGGGACCCCCTCGAGGGTGCTCCGCCTTGGCCAAGGCATGACCGGTTGGGTTCCTTCCATTGCGTGGTGGAGGTGACGGACAAGCCGTGGTAGCGGTTTCAGGCGGGCGAACGTAGCGCACGCACGGTGCGGAGAAGGCGAATCAGACCGTGACCTGCCTGTTTCGACTTGTCTGTACCGCCGGCGGTCCCGGTCGACCGACCTCGTCGCGCGCTGCGCCCAGGAGGGCACCGGCGCTGCCGGGGCTTGGCGTCCGACCCTCTTGTGGCAGTACAATCTCCGACCTGCAGTTCGTGCGAGCGTAGTTCAGAGGCAGAACATCAGCTTCCCAAGCTGAGAACGCGGGTTCGATTCCCGTCGCTCGCTCCAAGCTAAAACCCCAGGTCAGGCGGGCCGAGGGTCATCAGGGCGGGATGAGCGGGCGGGCTGGCGTGCCACATTCGTGCCACTCCCACCAGCATTTTGTGCTCGGCCGATCTCCACGACCGGCGCCGGGCGGGCCAGCTCAGCCAGGGCCTCAGCGATCGCTCTGTCTCGCTCTTGGGTCGCATGCTGATAGCGGATCGCAGCGTCGGGCGTGGTGTGCCCCTTCCGCACCATCAGCTCACGGGTCGAGGCGCCGGTGGCAGCCGCCCAGGTGTTGCCGGTATGCCGCAAATCGTGAAGGTGCAGGTCGGGGCGACCAACGGCGAGGCGGGCACGTGCCCAGTGCTTTTGCAACACGTGGGGGCGCAGAGGCCCGCCCTTCTCGCCAGTGACCACCAGGGCCTCCGGGTCGGCCTTCGTGAAGACCTCCAGGTGTTCCCGGATGGCTGGCACCACATGCGGCGGAATGGCGACCGTGCGCCGACCCGCCCGCGTCTTGGGTTCCTTGATGAGCAGGCGACCGTCTCTCAGTTGCTGCAGGTTGCCGACAACGGTCACGGTCCCGTGCATCAGGTCGATATCTCGGGCACCAGCTCGTCGGCGCGGGATCGCATCGCCTCAAAACGCTGCTCAAGTGGGGGAAACACTCAGGCTGTGGCGGCCATCCCGACGATTGGTTGGTTGAGGTGGATGTTGCCGGTGGAGCCGAAGAACCGGGCGTCACCGAAACTGAAGATCCCCCCATCCGATGCGACCAGCCAGTAGCCACCGTCGTCTAGGGAGGCGACCACGCCGACGACTGGTTGGTTGAGGTGGATGTTGCCGGTGGAACCGAAGAAGCGGGCGTCCCCAAAGGAGAAGATCCCGCCATCCCTGCCCACCAGCCGGTACCCACCACCATGAGGGGTGGCGGCCGTGGCGGCCATCCCGACGATGGGTTGGTTGAGGTGGATGTTGCCGGTGGAGCCGAAGAACCGGGCGTCACCGAAACTGAAGATCCCCCCATCCGATGCGACCAGCCAGTAGCCGTCGTCGTCGTCTGGGATGGCAGCCATCCCGACGATGGGTTGGTTGAGGTGGATGTTGCCGGTGGAACCGAAGAAGCGGGCGTCCCCAAAGGAGAAGATCCCCCCATCCCTGCCCACCAGCCAGTACCCACCACCATCTGGGGTGG
This sequence comes from Acidimicrobiaceae bacterium, assembly GCA_009785715.1. Lineage (GTDB taxonomy): Bacteria > Actinomycetota > Acidimicrobiia > Acidimicrobiales > Palsa-688 > WQVT01. Next base: position 2,808 of record WQVT01000506.1, read on the forward strand.
CGGCCATGCCGACGATGGGTTGATTGAGGTGGATGTTGCCGGTGGAGCCGAAGAAGCGGGCGTCACCGAAACTGAAGATCCCCCCATCCGATGCGACCAGCCAATAGCCATGGTCGTCTGGGGTGGCGGCCAT
>WQVT01000507.1 GCA_009785715.1 Acidimicrobiaceae bacterium
ACAACCAAGGCGCTCGCCACCGACGACAGCGCGTGGCTGCAGAAGGGCGACACGATCGTCCACGTCAACGGCCCATCGGGCCGCTTCGACGCCGTGGTCGCGGACGAGCCGACCGCCCTCGCCGGCTCCGTCCGGGACCGCCTCGAGATCGTCCAGGGCCCGAACTCGCAGGTCTTCGCCGCCGATCCCACGACGCACAAGATCTTCAGGATCGACCTGTCGACGATGGCCCCGCAGACGCTCAGCGCCGCCGGCACCGACGTCCTGGCGGCCGGCTCCTCACACTTCGTCGTCAACGCGACGAAGGGAACGGTGACCAGTTTCAACCCGAACACGCTCGCCCTCTCGCAGCCGGTCAACGTGCCGGGCGGCGTCGCAAGTGACGCGATCACCCAATCCGGGGTCGTCTATATCGGCTCCAACGACGGGACGGTGACCGTGATCGACCACGGGAAGGCCACCACGACCCGGGTCGCGCCGAACGGCCACCCGATCGAGGTTTCCGTCGTCGGCAACGAACCCATTGCGATCGACTCCACCACCGGTGAGCTCCGGGACCTCGGCAGCAACGGTGCACCGGAGCAGCCGGTCACGCTTCCCGGCCAGCCGAAGGCCACGGTCCAGGTGGCACCCTCCCTGGCCGGGAACACCGCGTGGCTCATCCACGGCACCCAGTTGGTCGAGGTCAACCCCAACACGGGCAATTCCGACAGGACGATGCTGCCGGCCCCCGACACCTTCGGCGCCCCGCTCGCCAACGCCGGCAACGGGTACGTCGCCGACGACAGCACCGGTCAGGTCCTCGTCTACGACTCGACCCTGCACGTCACCCAGCGGGTTTCCGTGCCAACGGGGCTCCCCGGCGACACGGATGTCCAGATCGTCGTGAAGGACGGCAACGTCTGGGCCGACAACCCCACCTCGTCCGAGGCGACGGTCATCCATCCGAACGGCACGACCCAGATCGTCAACAAGGGGACCGGCAACGGCGTCTACGTCCCCCGGCCCGGCCACAAGCAGGCCCAACCCCGCACCGGCCCGGCCGCAGGCGTTGACCCGGGGAGCCCGCAGGCGGAGACCAATCAGCCATCCCCGACTGGCACCACCCCGCAGGCCGGCGTCAACCAGCCCTCTTCGAGCGACTCCCAGGGGGCGAGCCCACCGGCCAGCCAGGCGCCACCGCTGAGCCCGACGGCTCCGTTCGTCCCGCCGACCCAGACACCCGCCGCCCCCGTCGTGGCCTCCCCGCCCGTCGCGCCTGCGGTGCCCCCGGTCGCCACCCCCGCCCCCGTGAACCTCCCCGTGGTCGCCAATGCGCCGGTCACCTCCCACCCGACGCCACCCTCGCCCGCGTCGACCACCACGACCACTTCACCGCGGAGCGGTTCCCCCACGACCGTCGCGAACGTCGTGGTGCCGAAGGGTCTGGTCGGCAAGAGCGTGGCGGTGGCCTGCCAGGCGATCGTCGCCGCCAAACTCAACTGCGCCCAGAAGGACCTCGGGCAGGCGCCCGCCGGTAAGGCACCGAACGTGGTCACTGCGGTGCCCGAGCAGGGCCGAACCGTCCCGGAGAACGCCAGCGTCGAGGTGGACTTCTACAGCACGGGGGCGCCGATCACGATCCCCGCGTTCAGTAAGGGCGAGAGCGCCCAGACCTACTGCTCCAAGATCCCGAGCGGGCTGACCTGCACACCCAACGACAAGGGACAGGGCAATCCCAAGGGCCAGGTCTTCCAGACCGAGCCCGCCGTCGGCACCACGGTCGCCTACGGGAGCACGGTCCTCGCCGACTACTACTCCTCCAGCAAGCCGATCTTCGTGCCCACGCCCGGAGCCCCTGAGCAGAACGGCGGCAACGTCCCCACCGACCCGAACGGGTACTGCAACTACGCGGACACCCTCGGGTTCAACTGCACCGCCACCCCGACCGCGGTTGAGCAGGACACCGACAAGGTCCCCGGACTCGCCGACCCCAGCCAGCCGCTCAACACGGTCGCCTCGAGCGACGTCACGCCCGCGCCATCCTCCACCGTCGGGCTGACCTACGGCACCAATCTCACCGTGGTCTATTTCAACAAGCAGGGCATCGCCGTACCGGGAGAGGACAACCAGCCCCAGGCCACGGCCTGGACCAACTACACCAGCGCCGGCCTGACCCAGGGCACGGCGACCGGCACGACGGTGGCCGGCATAGCTCCAGGCACGGTGGTCCCAGGCTCCGAGCAGGCCGTGGTCGGAGGGAACGCCGTGGCGGCCGCAGGCCTCGTCGTGGCGTCGGGCACCACGATCAACTTCGACTACGCCCTGGGCTCGACCGTGCCGAACATCGCCGCCGGCACCGATGAGACCACGGCGTGCGGCGACGTCACCGCCGCCGGCCTCGTGTGCAGCCCCAACGTGACCGCGGGTGGCTTCGGCACCCAAGCCGGTGTGACCAGCCTGAATCCGGGACCGGGAACCGTCCTGGCAACACAGAGCTCGGTCACCGTCAACATCAACAACCCCGACCCGGGCTACGCGGTGGGCAGTTGCCTCGGCGCCGTGGTGGGCGCCGGCGGCACCTCCGCCCCCTGCCAGGCGGGCACCAACTGGGTCGCGCCGGTGATGACCACCTGGGCCGACGTCGGTTCAGACGGCTCCTGCAACACCATCACAGCCCAGGTCTTGACGGCGAACGGCGCTGCGGTCGCACCTGGTACGCAGGAGGCGACGGGCACCCAGGTGACCCCGGAGTACGTCGCCTGCTCCATCCCGATCGTGGAGTACCACTACGCCACGGGCGGCCTCGGCAGCGAGTTCCACTACCTGGCGGTCGAGGGCGGCTTCGTCCCGGGTGGCTACACCACGGATGGTCCGAGCACGACGGGAGGGTTCGTGCCGTTCTCCGACGGCAGCTGCCCGACCGGGACAGACCGCCTCTACCAATCCAGCCTGGCT
>WQVT01000508.1 GCA_009785715.1 Acidimicrobiaceae bacterium
AGTACTCGGCCGCCTGGCAGCCGGCGGTCGAGATGGGTGCACACCCGCTGCCCAACCCGCCGGATTGCGGCGACTATTCCGAGCCCGTCGGCCACAACGTGGCTCCCGGGGACCCGGCCACGGCCACCGCCGTTCCGGTGCTGTCCTCTCCCTGCGGGTTCACTCACCTGGAACCGCTGCAGGCGCCGGTCACCTACAAGGTGATCCACCCGGTGTCGGTGCGGACGCTGCCCGACGGCACCACCGTGGCCGACTTCGGCTACGCGTTCATCGGCGTCCCGGTCGTCCGCTTCCCGGGCGCGACCGCAGCGCAGGCCGGAAACCAGGTGACGCTGCAGGCGAGCTACCGCCTCGGCGGCACGGTCACCACCGCCGCGGCCCCCGCCGGCGCGACCAGCATCACCGTCAACAACACCTCGGCCTACCGGGACTTCGCCGGCACCGGCACGGGGCTCGGCTTCCAGGTCGGCGACCCGATCACGATCGACGCTCCGGCCGACGGCTACGGCGCCGGGAACCCGGAGACCGACACGATCACCTCGATCAGCGGCGCCGTGATCGGGCTGGCGACGCCGCTGACGCAGAGCCACGCCTCCGGCGTCTGGGTCGAGGATGCCCGTGTCGGCACGAGCACGCTCGACACCCAGTCAACGAACCTGAGCTTCCACTACACCGAGAGCGGGTCGCCGGGGGAGTCCACCGGGTTCTTCGGTCCGATGGGCTGGCGATACGTCCAGATCACCGACGCGACCGCCGCCAACGGCGGGCGGCCGCTGACGGCGGACGACATCACCGCCGTCGAGCAGTACAACGCAGCCTCGCAGGTCGGCTCGGGTGCTGCCGACCCGGGCGAGCACGGTGGCGCCCCGGACGTCGCCGCCAATGCGCCCGGCTACAGCGACACCGCAACCCAGTGGAATCCGGCGTCGGTATTCAGCTCCGGTACCGGCTCGACGGTCGACGAGGCAGCCAGCTTCCACAGCTCCAATGCCGAGCTGGACGCGGTGTTCTCGTTGATGCAGCGCTCGGCGGAGTTCGCGGGCCAGCAGGCCTACGAGGACAGCCCGGACCGCCAGGAGGGCCAGTTCACCGGTGACGGCACCAACGACTCACTGGCCGAGATGGAAACCCTCAACGAGCGCACGCTCACCAAGGAGTTCATCGACGACCTGATCGACTCCCAGCAGCGCTGGTGGATAGCCGGCTCGCCGGCGCAGGCGTCGACCTGGGGCTCGATCAACGCGATCTACCCGGACAACAACGTCTCAAACGGAGGCAAGCGTGACATCCCGGACTACACCGAGATGTTCCCCGAGCTCGTCTGGGACTACTACCTGGCCTCGGGCGACCTGCAGACGCTCCGGGCGGCCTATCCGACGATGCAGAACATCGCCCAGTACGTGGACGACAGCATCTACTCGGGCGGGCAGGTGTCGGGACTGGTCTGCCAGCTCGCCACCTTCACGAACAACAACGCCTACAAGTTCGGGATCATCGACTGGACGGCGCCGGCCCGCTACAACACCGTCGTTCTCAACTCCGGGGTCGACACCGTCATCAACGCCCGCGCGGTGCTCGACTACACGTCGCTGGCCAACGCCGCCCAGGCGCTCGGCGACGGCTTCCAGGCGTCGGCCTACACCCAGCAGGCGCAGGCGCTGAAGGCCGACATCAACGGCACGCTGGCCGAGCCGAGCGGCCTCTACGGCGACGGGTTCGCCGTCGACGGCAGCGCCCAGGACGTCGCTGGCAACTGCTCGGCCGACAGCGGCGGCTCGCTGATCTCCAACACCTCGCAGCTGTCGCAGAGCTTCGCCGTCGTCGACGGGGTGGCGCCGACCTCTGACTACGGGACGCTGGGCTCGTTCATCGCCTCGCAGGGGATGAAGGCCGGCGCAATGGACCTCGGCCAGCTGGAGATGTCGCTGGTCGACACCGATCAGCCGGCGGCGCTGGTCAGGCTGCTCACTGACACGGCGGGCGACGGCCCGGCCAAGATCCTGGCGGAGAACGGCACCTCGATGTGGGAGCAGTGGAATCCGGGGTGCAGTGCGCCGTCGGGCCAGGCCGGCGACAACGACACGTTCGAGGACGAGGAGTGCAACGGCAGCGCGATCTCCCAGTCGAACAACGAAAGCTTCTCGCACGGCTGGGGGTCGGTCGGGGTGTACCCGATGATGCGCGGCCTGCTGGGTATCACCCCCCAGGGCGTCGGCCAATCGTCCGTCGAGATCGCGCCGCCCGACGCCGGGCTGGAAACGGCCCACGGGACCGAGTGGACCCAGCACGGGCCGGTCTCGGTGCGCTGGAACCGCGAGGGCTCGGGTGGCGTGCACCTGCAGGTCACCGTCCCGGACAACGTCACCGCAACGGTCGAGTTGCCTGCGGTCATGGGCGGCTACCACACCGTCGGCGACGGCGCGCCGCAGGATCTCGGCATCCAGAACGGCCGTGAGGTGTTCACCGTCGGTTCTGGGAGCACGCAGTTCCTTCCGACAGGCGGTTGAGCATCACGCGCACGCCGGCTCTGGCGTCCTCGCCGGAGCCGGCCGCCCGCTGGCCCCCCGCGGACATTGGACTCCATGCTTAGCTTGGGGCCAAACGTGGGGTACGCTGCGGGTATGAGCCTCGAGGAGCGGACCGTCGAGCAGGTCGGCGACCGGTGCGAGGTGTGCGGCGTCAAGCTGACGCCGCAGGAGCAGAAGACCGCGCTGGAGTCCGGCAGCCGCGCGCTGTGCACGGTTCACGCCGCTGACACCGAGCCAGGCCGAGCGGTTCAGGACGATCCCGGTCACGAGCGCTGAACGCCGCATGGCGATCGCCGAGATCCTGCCCGGCGTCCACCACTGGACGACGCGGCATCCCGGGCACGGATTCGCGGTCTCGTCCTACTGGATCGACGGCGGCGGCGTCGCGATCGATCCCCTCGTCC
>WQVT01000509.1 GCA_009785715.1 Acidimicrobiaceae bacterium
ATCCCTTCTCGCGGCAGCGCTCCGGGCGAGGGCGGCGAGGGCCGCCCTCGCCCGGACGCTATCCCGGCGTGGCTACTTCGTGAAGTACCAGAACTCGGGATTGAGCTGGAACTGCGTGAGCGATCCGAACGAGTTCGGGTCTCCCGAGATGCCGGTCTTCCATACCTGGATGTTGTCGACAACCGGCTCGAACAGGCTCGGCTGACGTTCCGTGATGTAGGACGCCTCGTTCTTGACCGCATCCGGGTTACTGCTCGTCGTGGACGCCTTGATCAGCGCGTCCGCGTGCGGGTCAGAGAACTCGCCGATGTTGAACGTGCCGCCGGTGTTGAAGATCTCGTTGGTGGTCGGGTACGTGGAGATGCTGAACCCGCCGAAATCCTCCATCGCCCACAGGTTGATGCCGCTCGGGTTCGCCGAGTCGTAGTACGTCGCGATCATGTGGTTGAAGTTGTCGGACTTCAGCGTGATCTCGATGCCCGCCTTCTTCGCCTGCGAGACCAGGTCGGTGACCTGCTCCCCGATGATCGCGGGATTCGTGCCGTAGATGAGGTTCCACGCCAGCTTCGTGCCGGCCGGAATGCCCGCGCCGCACTCGCCGGCGCCGGTGCCCGGCTTGCTGCACACGTCCGTACCACCGGGGGTGACGGTCCAGCCGTTCGCCTTCAGGATGGTGATCGCGTCCGACACGCTGAACGGGTACGGGTTGTTCGTCGCGTTGGACGGCGTGTACGGGCTCGGCGGGATGGCCGGGACCGGACCGTACGCCAGACCGCCCGCGCCGTGGAAGAACGCGTTGATGTAGCCCTGCTCGTCCTCAAGGTGCGCGAAGGCCTGCCGGATATAGAACTGCTTAATGATGTTGTTGAAATCGCCGGTAGTGTCCTTGAAGTTGTACGTGACGTAGTTGAACTCGAAGCCCGGGTATCCGAAAACGTTGTAGGACTTCTCGACGGACTTCACCTGAGGCAGATCGGGGAAGGGCACGTAGCCCTCGTCGATGCTGCCCGACTTCACCGCGTTCCACTCGGCCGTGTCCGAGGTGAACGGCACCGACTGGATGTTAGAGACCTTCTGCGCGTGCGGGCCGTTGTATGCCGCGTTGGGGGCCATCCCGAACGCGTCGGTTGTGTCGTTGAACGACGTCAGCTTGTACGGGCCGTCGACGACCTGCCACAGCGGGTTCGATACGTAGGTGCTCACCGACTTGGACTGTGCGGCCAGGAAGTCGTAGATGGCCTTCGCGTTCGCGGGATTGGTGAAGTCGAGGATGGGCCCGTTGGCTGACGCCTTGGCCCACGCGTGCGAGGGCAGCGGTATGACGCCGGCCAGGCTGTCCTCCCAGAACCAGACGGGATTCACGGCCTTGTTGAGGTTCAGGGTCAGTGTCTGGCCGTTGGCGGTCATGCTGGTGATCTGGTCAGGGATGCCGAGGCCGGGACTGTAGTTGCCCCAGTTGGCCGGGTTCTCCTTGACCGCGGCCTGGGCCAGGTCGATCCAGAACTCCGCATCCTTGGCGGTGATCGGCTGGCCGTCCGACCACTTCCAGTTCTTCAGCGTGATCGACACGGTCGTATCGCCATTGCTCCAGACCGGGTCATTCGCGAGGCTCATCGCCGGGTCTTCTTTTTGCTGCGTGCCGTCGGGGAACCAGCTCAGCGGGCGCCACATCTCGTACTGGAACTGGTAGGAGGTGTACACCGAGCTGTTCGCACCGGGTGTCACCGGGAAGATCCAGGTCGGGCTGGTGTTCGGGGCGAAGGCAACGGTGATGGTACCCGCGTGCCCGAAGGTCCCTGCCGCCGGAATGCTGCCGTAGGAGCCGTTAGGCTTCAGGCCAGCGTTGTTACTCGAACTCGTGCCGCAGGCGGCGAGAACCGTGACGCCGACCGCCGCGAGCGCCAGCAGCCTATAGACCGGACGCGCTAATCCCATGGGCTTTCCTCGCTATCCAGGCCGGCGCGGTACGCGTCAGTACGGCCCGCGCTCGGCTACACCTCCGGCGAGCGATAACTCACTCGCCACTTTTGACTGCTGCCTGCTGCCAGCGTGCGGCCGCATTGCATCTACCTGGATGCAGGTTAGGGAAAGCGTAAGGTTTAATGAGTAACGAATCAAAGGATTCAATATTACAATATGTTCTCATGAAACCCCACTAGTGGACAAACAGCTCACTAGGCACACAAGATGTCGTTAACTGCCATTAAGCGACAGCAGTAACATTCGTCCCACTGGCCCCAGTTCTGTCAACTGCGAAGCCCAGCATCAGGATGCCTTCAGCTAACGCTCAGGACCCGGGCGGATACTGGGGCCATGACCAGCCAGTCCAATGGGAGCCGGCAGCCCGATGCCCGGCTGCTCGTCGTCGAGGATGAGCCCAACATCCTCGAACTGCTGGCCGCCAGCCTGCGTTACTCCGGATTCGAGGTGGTCACCGCCGCGGCCGGCAACGAGGCCGTCCACGCCGCCCAGCGGCACCGGCCCGACCTCATCGTGCTCGACGTCATGCTGCCCGACATGGACGGCTTCGACGTCGTGCGGCGGCTGCGCGGCGGCGGCGCCCAGATCCCCGTGGTCTTCCTGACCGCGCGGGACTCCACCGAGGACAAGATCCGCGGCCTGACCCTCGGCGGGGATGACTACGTCACCAAGCCATTCAGCCTGGAGGAGGTCATCGCCCGGATCCGGGCGGTCCTGCGCCGCACCCGCGGGGACGGCAGCGAGCCGCCGCCCCGGCTGAAGTTCGCCGACCTGGAACTGGACGAGGACAGCCACGAGGTGTGGCGGGGCGGCAAGCAGGTCCAGCTATCCCCGACCGAGTTCAAGCTGCTTCGGTACTTCATGGGGAACGCTAACCGGGTGCTCTCCAAGATGCAGATCCTCGACCACGTGTGGGACTACGACTTCCGGGGCGACACCGGGATTGTGGAG
>WQVT01000510.1 GCA_009785715.1 Acidimicrobiaceae bacterium
ACGACCACGACGGAGGCGGCGGGCGAGACGACCACGACAGAGGCGGCGGGCGAGACGACCACGACAGAAGCGGCGGGCGAGACGACCACGACGGCCGCGGGCGAGACGACCACGACGGCCGCGGGTGCCACGACGACGACCACAGCACCTGGGGGCGTCGCTCCTCCTCCCGCCACGGACACTCCTCCCACCGTGTCGCCGCAGCCGGACCCGCCATTCCCGTCCGATCCCCCCGGGGGATCGGAGGCTCTGCCTCCGATCCACGAGGTGGTCGTAGATCCGGGCGGCAACGAAGTTGACCTCGGGACGCTCGATTCGGAGGAAAGCGCTCAGCTCGAGTCCCAGCTCGACACCGGCATCACCAACGACGGCGATTCAGACGACACCGTGCCGGGTGCGACCGGAGCGGCGACCGGAAAGCCCTTCGGGGCTGAGGAGATCGCCGGCAGCATCCTCGCTGCGGGAGGCGCCGCCGGCCTGGTCGTGCTGCTCCGCCGGCGCAACAAGCCCGAGATTCAGTCCGACTGACTCGTAGGCGACCATGCCGGGGGACAGATCCTCCGGACAACCAGCCGGGGATGAGCTGGCGCCCGACGGATAGGGCAAGTCACCCCTACGCCGGCGCGGGTGCCAGGAACTCCTTGGCGTAACTCAGCGCGTCGGCCCGCAGGAAGGATTGGGTGTACTGCGAGGGCCACCAGCCTTCGCTTGTCAACTGATGCAGGTCGCTATTGACCGCAGAGAGGTACTGGCCCTCGTTCTTGTAAAGGCTCTGCAGCGTGCTTTGCGGAAGGGGGGTCTGGAAGCCGGCGATGGAACAGAGGAAGCCCGACCCTCCGGCGCCCGGAATGTTGTAGTTCGGAATGGTGTAGCTGAAGATCGGCACGTCCAGATACGGCGTCCGCACCCCGCCGATGGCGTTCCCGAACTGGTCGAGGGCCACCCTGGTCCCGTCGATGACCTGGTTGCCGGGGTTTACGGCGATGTAGGAGGGCGCGTGGGGAGGAACGATGCCATCGGCTACCCAGTTGAGCTCATGCTGGAGGCCCATGAACTCCATCGCGCCCTGGGGGAATTGGCTGAAGGGGAGGGTGCAGCCCAGGGTGTTCGGGAGGTTCCGCACGTCCGCGTGCGACATGCCGGCCACCTCATAGATGCGGAACGGGTTCGCCGGCGAGTCGCTGTCGGGGCGCTGGAAGGAGCTTGATTCACCATTGCCTGGTTGCCCCGCCGTCACCTCGTTCTGGGTTGGCATCTGGATCGTCGGAACGTTGGTAATCGGCAGCGGGTCGGGTCCGAGCGTCGAGGAGAGGAAGAACCCCTGGTAGATCGGGCTGCCGTCCGGCATCAGGAAGGTGGGGTCACCCGAGTCGTAGGCGCTCATGTAGGCCCGGGTCACATTGGAGGACTCGGAGATCCCGGACAGGATCACATCCCGGACACCGAGACCGGCGAAGGGGCTGCCGGGCCCGTCACTGCGCACCAGTCGACCCACCTGAGCGAGGATGTCGTTGGTCTGTGCCTCGCTCACGATGCTGAGCGAGCCGTACCGGGTGGCGTTGAAACCCTGCAGTAGCCCCAGGTCGAGGGGCTCGGAGTCGATCTCCAGGCAGGCATCTCCGTCCGACGCGATGCCCAACTGCGCGTACTGGCAGATCAGCGCGGAGCCGGAGAAGTGCATCGGCTCGGCGACGACCAACCCGGAGAACTTCTGGGGGTTGGCAGGGCGACGGACGACGATGCGGGTCACATAGGGGGAACCGTCCGCAACGCCCGAGACGAAGTACTCCTGGGTGATGTAGTTGAAGTCAGACAGGCTCGTCCCCGGCGTCGGGCTCGGGCATCCGCTGTCGCATGCACTCAGGCTTGAGAAGGCAGGTCCCGGACCGGTAATAGGTCCCTGGACCGTGGGGACGCTGGTGTCAGTCTGCGCCTGGGCGGAAGGGCTCACGGTCGCGAAGGAGCCGAGCAGCACGAGCACCGAGATGACCGCCGTGATGCGAAGCGGAAGTCGGACAAGCCTGTAGAACCGAAGTAGACCGCGCACCGGTCCCCCTCTCCTCGGTTATGTCGTCAAGCTGAACTATCGCGCCGCTCGCCGGGTACGTCCATCAACACCTCAGGTGCTCGCGTGCGGTTTCCGACCGCCGAGGATGGCGTAGTCGAGGTTCTTCCAGTACACGTCGATCGCCTCGAACCCTGCAGCCCGCAGGTAGTCCAGCTGCGTCGCCATCGGGACCATGTAACGCACGTGGTTCTCGTAGCGGTGCTGCTCCTCGGGCGTGCGGTGGAGCCGCTTCTCCGCCGCCTTCGGGTCCTGCCGGTCGTTGGCCCGCGTCCAGGCGTCCTCGACGATCGGGTCGCCGGCGCTGATCGCCTCATAGTTCAGATACCAGCCGCCGGGCGCGAGTCGCGCCAGGATCTCGCCGAAGAGCTCCTGTTTGCGGCGGTCCGGGAGGTGGTGGACCACGAGCGAGCTGATCGCCGCCCCCAGACCCTCGGGGATCTCCGCCGGCCAGGGATCGCCGCCGAGGTCGAACTCGATGTAGCGGAAACGGCCCTCGTAGGCGCCGAGAGAGCGGGTCCCTTCCGCCGTCATCTGCGGCGAGTATTCAGCCAGTAGGGCAAAGGAGCGCGGGAAGCGCTCGAGGAGGACGCGGGATGCGGCGCCCGTCCCGGCTCCGAGGTCGACGAACGTGAACGGCTCGTCGTCCCGGAATGGCATCAGGTCCGCCAGCAGGAGTCGCTGCTCCGCTCGGCGCCGTTCACGATCGTCCTGAGTCGCCAACCAGTAAGCGAGGTTCGCGTCGGACTTCCAGATGGAGGCGTTGGTGTCGGGAGCGTCGGCCATATCCGGAAGCTACCGCGGACGGCTGCCTCCGTGACCCTTGACATGTCCCCTCCCGGGCTGTACCATAGAACAT